>CAZNYB010000067.1:22829-24043 GCA_964577155.1 uncultured Thermomicrobiales bacterium
ATCTGCAACGGCGCGGAGTATCTGCTAGACGAGCACAATCGCAGGATTGTCAATGAGGACCGCCAGTGCTGGCGCGGGGAACCGACGCCGGTCACACCGGACTCGACTCACCTCAACAAGAAGGTCCTTGCCCCGGTCTTCCTGACCGTGTTCGTCGGGATGATCTGGATCACCGCTGTCCGGCCATTCATCGCGGATATTGCGTCGGCGATGAATCTCTCGATCCCGGTGATCGGCCAGCTTATGACCGTTGCGATGTTCACTATTGCCGTGGCCGGACTCTTCGCCGGACCGTTGGCGGACCACTACGGTCACCGGCGCAGCATCATCATCGGCCTTGGCCTGCTCTCGATTAGCTCACTCGTAATCGGATTGTCCCCGAATTTTCCAACCATGCTCTTCGGAGCGGTCATCGGCGGCTTCGGCGCGGCTATGACCTACGGGGTCGCCTTCGCCGTCGTCACTCACCGCTACGTCGATGACGCACGCCGGAAAGGGCTCGGATTCACCCAGGCGGCAGGAACCTCCGCAACGATCATCAGCGCCCCGTTGCTCACCGCCATCGCCGCGATCTTCCTCTGGCGAGGCGCCTACGTTTTCGTCGCCATAATCATCGCCCTGACCGCGGTAGTCGTAGCCCGTGCCTTACCTGCCGACCCGCCTCCACCGGAACGTAGAATTTCAGCTAGCCTGATCCTGAACGCATACCGACCGTTGCTGGCATCCCAGACGATGCTGGCGCTCTATGGCGGGGTTCTCATCCGCGCCATGATCTACCTTGGCCTGGCGATCTATCTCAGCGCCCTCTACGTCGAACGCTTCAACTTCAGTGTCCAGCAAATCGGGATTGCCATGATGATCGAAGCTATCGGTCTGGTTGCCGGGAATCTTGTCGTTGGTAGCTGGCTGGGCCGCTTCGACCAGCGAAGCCTCTTCGCCATCTCTGCACTCGTCCTCGGAACCGGCTGGTTCGTGGTCTACACCGTCGGCTTGAGTGCCGTCGGCACGATTGCCGTTGCCGCTGTCGTTGGCTTCTTCTCAGGCATCTCCTTTACTGCTCTCTCGACCTTGCTGGCGCAGAACACCACAACCGGTGCGGCAACAACGATGGTTCTCAACATCTCAGTCATCGGACTGGGATCGTCCATCGGCGCGGCGCTCGGCGGTGTTGTCGTCAAATTTGCCGGCTTCGAAGGACTCGGCATCAGTGTCCT
>CAZNYB010000068.1:0-23307 GCA_964577155.1 uncultured Thermomicrobiales bacterium
TGCCGTTCAAGCCCGATCCGGCCCGCAAGATCTACTGCCGGGACTGCTTCAAACCAGCCCGCAACAACCGGCGGCCGAAGCAGAACCGGACGGCCGCATAACACCGAGTATCTAGGTCTTGTAGGGGACAATGTGCTCACATTAGCCATCGTGGAAAGCCGCCCCACCGGGACGGCTCTACTCACGGCAGATCGTCGACTCTGTCCACATCAGTGTTCTGGGCTGATGGGAGATCCACAACCGGACCCTCTTGTAAACAGCTGGTGCCATTGCGAATGATCGGTGACCATAACGATTGGGTAGAGCCGCCCCGCTGGGGCGGCTATTTGGGACCACTACAGGTGATGACAAGCCGTTTTGATCGGCGTGTCATCACCTGAATCTTTTGGTTCGCCAGGTGCGTCTCGGGTTAGCCGGCCACCATCCGGAACGGGTTCTCGAGCAGTGACTTGAATTCCCGGAGGAAGAGCGACGCTTCCGCGCCGTCCGTCATGCGGTGGTCGGCCGCGATCGTGACCTGCATCATGAATTTTGGTTCGAATTCTTCAGCTTCCGCATTCCAGACCGGTTTCATCTGAGCCATGCCGATGGCCAGAATGGCAGCCTGGGGCGGGTTGATCACGGCAGTGAAGTGATCGACGCCGAACATGCCCAGATTGCTGATCGTGAAGGTGCCGCCAGCGTATTCTTCCGGTCGCAAATCTCCGCTGCGGGCGCGACGGGCCAGGTCTTTGGTCATCCGTGAGATTTCGCCAAGCGACTTCTGGTCCGCGCCGGCGATGAAGGGGCTGATCAGGCCGCCTTCGATGGCGACAGCGATGTTGATGTCGATGTTGTCGTGCATCTCCATGCTGCCGTCCGCCCAGGCGGCGTTGAGCACCGGGAATTTTCGCAATGCGAGAGCAGTCGCCTTGACGATCAGGTCATTGACCGTGAGTTCCTCGTCGTCGCCGAGCTCTTCGTTGATCCGCTCCCGAAGTTCCATGGCCTTGCCCATATCTACGCTCATGGTGATGAAGATGTGGGGCGCTTCCATGAAGGACTGGCTCATGCGCCGGGCAATGGTCTGGCGCATGCGTGAGAGCTCGACGGTCTCTCCGGTTCGCTCCTTCTCTGGCGCTGGATTCGGTTCCGGTGCCGCGGCTTCCTCAGTCTCTTCTTCGGGGGTCGGGGCAGCAGCGGGTTTCGGTTGAGCGCCGGTGAGCATGCCTTCGATATCACGGCGGACAATCCGGCCGTGCGGGCCGCTTCCTGCCACCTGGCTCAGATCGATATCGTGCTCTACCGCAAGTCGGCGCACCAGCGGCGAGGCGCGGATTCGCTCGCCTGGCTCGCGCTCAACGACTGCGGTTGCCTGCGCCGAAGTTGCTTGCGCGGTTTCGGATGACGGTTGTGCTGGCTCAGGCGTCGCCGGTTCAGCGGGCGCTTGCTCGGGGGCTGCCGTTGAAGTGGACGAGTCGTCATCTGCGAAATCGGCGATGTCCTCGCCTGCTTCCGCGATAATGGCGATGACCTCGCCAACCGGAACTGTGTCGCCTTCACCGATCAATGATCGGGCGAAGGTACCCTCGTCGAAGGCTTCGATTTCAATATTGACTTTGTCGGTTTCAATCTCAGCAATCGGTTCACCGCGTTCCACGGCGTCACCGGGTTCTTTTAGCCACCGCAGCAGGGTGCCGGCATCCATGTCATAGCCCATCTGGGGCATTAGCACATCTTTCGCCATACAGGCTCAGCCTTCCTCGTTCTCAACCCTGATTACGCCAGCGCGGCTTTGACCGCCTCGATAACTTCATCTTTACCCGGGATAACCAACCGCTCCAGATTGCGGGCATAGGGCATTGGCACTTCGAGCGCGCCAACCCGGTCGACTGGAGCATCAAGGTAATCGAAGGCTTCCTGCTGGATGGTGGCGGCGATTTCCGCTCCCAGTCCCATCGTCCGCCACGATTCCTCGACAATCACCAGCCGGTTCGTCTTCTTGACCGACTCGATGACCGTCTCGAGATCGAGAGGCCGCAGCACCCGCATATCGATCACCTCGCAGGAGATACCATTGCCCTCCAGTTCCTCAGCCGCGCCGAGGGCGAGGATTGCGCCACGCGACCAGGAGACGATCGTGACATCGGTTCCCTCTCGCCGGACTTCCGCGCCTTCCATCGGTAGAACGAAGTCAGGGTCGATCGGGACCGGACCGCGGTTGCGGTAGATCAGCGAGTGTTCGATGAACATCACCGGATCCTGGCCGCGAATGGCGGCTTTCAGAAATCCCTTGGCATCGCGCGGCGTCGAGGGCATCACGACTCGCAGGCCCGGTATGTGCGCGAAAAATCCTTCGAAGGTCTGCGAATGCGTCGCGCCGAGCTGACCCCAGCCGGACGCAGTGCGGATGACGACTGGCGCGTTGAACTGCCCGCCGAACATATAGGAGATTTTGGCGGCGTGGTTGATGATCTGGTCCATCGCCAGCAGGGCGAAATTAATTGTCATCAATTCAACAACCGGACGGGAGCCGCCCATCGCCGCGCCAACGGCTACACCAACCATGCCCAGTTCGGCGATAGGGGTATCGATGACCCTGTCGCGGCCCCACTTCTCCTGGAAGCCACGGGTGACGACATAGGAGCCGCCGTACGCGCCGATGTCTTCGCCCATCAGGAAGACCTTCGAGTCGCGGGTCATCTCTTCTTCGATGGCTTCGCGGAGCGCTTCCCGGTAGGTTATCTCCCGGGTGCCATCCGGCCCGGCTTCCTGCGCCGCATCTTCCTCCAGGGATTTCAGGTCTTCGAGGGTACTAGCCACGCGGCGGCTCTCTTCCTACTTCGCCGTCGGAATAATAGATGTAGTCGTACAGTGTGTCCGGTTCTGGCCATGGGCTCTCGTCGGCGAAGGTGACGGCGTCTTCTATCTGAGATTCGATTTCTTCGTCGATGGCGTCAAAATCGGACTCGTCCGCCACCTCAGCTTCGATCAGTTGTGTCTTGAACAGCTGGATCGGGTCCCGTTGCCGGAACTCGTCGACCTCTTCTCGTTCGCGATAGGACTCGGGATCGGCCATCGAATGCCCGCGGTAACGGTAGGTCATCGCTTCGATGAAGTAAGGACCATTTCCAGCCTTGCAGTGTTCGACGGCGCGCTGGGTTACTTCATACATGGCCAGAACGTCCTGGCCGTCAACGATCTCATTCTTGATCGCATAGGCGTCGGCTTTGGTCGACATCTGCGGGACGGCAGAGACGTATTCATGGTGAGTGCCCATGCCATAGAGGTTGTTTTCACAGAGGAAGATGACTGGCAGGTCCCAGATTGCGGCCATGTTGAGCGCCTCGTGAAAGGCGCCATTGTTGGTTGATCCGTCGCCGAAGATGCACATCGCGACGGCATCCTGCTGCTGGTTTTTGATAGCAAGGCCTAACCCGGTGGCGATCGGTATGTGACCGGCAACGATGGCATAGCCGCCCCAGAAATTCGTCTCGGGATGGACCATGTGCATCGATCCGCCCCGGCCTTTTGTCGTGCCGGTACTCCTGCCGAACAGCTCCGCCATCGCCTCGCCCGGATCGGCTCCGGAAGCCAGCGCGTAGCCGTGGTCGCGGTAGTGGGTGACCAGGTGGTCCTCGTCGTTCAGGGCATGGATCGCCCCGACGGCAACGGCCTCTTCTCCGATATAGAGATGTAAAAATCCGCCGATTTTTCCGTATGCGTACTGTTCGGCGGAGCGTTCTTCAAAACGTCGGATGAGTTGCATCTGGCGATAGAGCTCAAGAAGTTCATCCCGCTCTATCCCGAGAAGGCCGTCTACCCCGGATGCGGCAGAAGTAGCCATGCTGCTCCCTTTCACTGGTGGTCAGTCACGAGCGTCATTGCCCGCAGTTTCGCACACATTGCATCGACAGTAAGTGGCAAGCTGGTCGAGGTTCCCGGAATTCAATCAGTATCCGGCTTCAAGACCGGATTCCGGCTTGCCGGCAGTCATCCGGTCGGCCAAACTACCAAGTAAATTGTAGCCCACCCTTTAGCAAACGTCCAAGAACCATCCAATTTGGATGGGTTGGTGAGGGTCCATTAGGATTGGTCTGCCAGCGGTCCTCCTCACGACGCTAGGTTGCTGTCGACCTGGCCCAGATCGTAGGTGGTTATCTCAAGACGATGACCGTCCGGGTCGGTGAAATAGATAGAGTGGGCGATTTGGTGATCCTCGAAGTGGAAATCGACCCCGAGCGAATCCAGGTGGGATTGCGAGGCTGTGAAATTGGGGCCATCCACCCGAAAGGCCAGGTGGTTCAGCCCGATCCGGCTGTGGCTGGTTGGGATGCGAGAGTCGTCATCGCCGGTCACCTGGAAAATTGCGAGGCCGGTGCCGCCAGCGCCGACAAACGCCGGCTCATCGCCCCAGGCATCGTGAAGCCGCTCCAGGCCGAGCACCTCCCGGTACCAGGCCACTGATCGCTTGACGTCTTTCACAATAATTGCGACGTGGTCAAGTCCTTCTGTTGTGAACATTCCTCATTGCTTTCGTCGGTGGGTTCAGTCCGCACCCGCAGATTCCATCCGCCAAAAATCTATCATGACCGCTTCCCATGCGGGCAGCGGCTGGCTGTTGCTGTCCTGCATCATATAGCACGCGGACGCACCTCGCCGTCGGGGAGGGAGTGGAGAGCGGAATTCGCCGCTCTCCACCTGGACAATTCAGCGCATTAGTTTGATTCGGATAGGCTACCTGCCGCCCAGTTGTTCGTTCCTGTTGCTGTACGGTTGGCGCCGCCACTGACGCTGGAGTAGTCTCCGCTGGCTTCGTTGTCAAATCCGCCACTGACGCTGGAGGTGTAGCTGCTGGCTTCATTTTCCTCTCCGCCACTGACGCTGGAGTTGAAGCCGCTGGCTTTGTTTCGATACCCGCCACTGACGCTGGAGAGGACGCCGATGGCTTCGTTGCTTTCACCGCCAGTGACGCTGGAGTAGTCGCCGATGGCTTTGTTTTCGTATCCCCCACTGACGCTGGAGTTGTCGCCGTTGGCTTCGTTGAGTTCACCACCGCCGACGCTGGAGTAGTCGCCGTTAGCTTTGTTTCGGTACCCACCACTGACGCTGGAGTTGTCGCCGTTGGCTACGTTGAGTTCACCGCCACTGACGCTGGAGTACTGACCAGTGATCTGATTTCTCTGGCCTGCCACCAGACCGCCCCACTGACTGTAACCGTGATCGATCCCCACCACCAGGTTATGTGAGCCGCTACGGTCATACTCATAGGTATTCTCGTTGTAGCCGATGATCAGGTTGCCTTTGCTATTTTTCGTTCCAGTGCTTTCCAGGCCGTTGTTCACCTGGACGTTGCAGCCACTGAAGACTGCATCACCGTTCACTTCGTCTTCGGCCAGGCATTCAGGCACATGCATCTCAAGTTCATCTACCCGTTCTTGCAATGTCACATTTTCAGTTTCCAGTGCTTCAATTCTCGCTTCCAGGTCATCAAATCCAGCGCCACTCTGCCACTCGACCAGGAACTGGTTGCTGCGGCAGTGCGGTTCTGTGCCAGGTGGCAGGATCTGGGTATAGCCGCTTGATGTATAAACACAGGCATGGATCGTGTTGGGATCATCATGCGTAGCCAGAACGCTGGTGGCGGTCATGCCGACGCCGATCGCAAGCCCAAAGACCCCGATAAAGAGGAGTGCAGCGATAAGTTTCTTCACATCGGCGGTGACAGCATCAAACAGACGCAGCATGAGGACCTCCTTCTCCGCTCGTCAGAACGGTGTAGAAAAAGAAACGAGTAGATCAATTGGTCCAATATATTGAGGAAGATGAGTAAGGTCAAGACGAATGGTGATCAACATAATCAGGGGGAAGGGCATTCGCATCTACATGAACCATGGCAATTCATGTGGAGAAGTCTTGCCTGCTGACACCTGTCGAATTGGAGAGAAGCTTTCCGAGCGAGATCTGATTGAGATGAAATTCCCTGTGGCGGACCACCTCGCATATCGCAGATATCGCACAGGATGGTGACAATGTTCAATAGCGGTTTTGCCATCATGACCGAGAGCAGGTGTCACTGGTGAGCTTGAAGTAGTAGAAGTTCCTGCGAATGAACTCGGAGAATGGAGGATCAGGGCAACCAAACCAGGCTCACAACGTCGGACGTCCTGGATCACTGGTAGCTCCGTTTGATGATCCGAATCATCAAACAGTACATCGGTCTCCGGAGGAACGAGCGGCAAGAGGAAAAGTTACTCGCAAGATTGCCAAGCGATTAAGCCATGCAGGTCGGTCGTGCCCGGTAGATCGTCGCGATCCGGCTGATGTGATCAAGTCCTGCTGTTGTGAACATTCCTCAGTGCTTTCGTCAGTAGCTTCAGTCCGATCTCGCAGATCTCATCCGCCAAGATCTATCAAGCCCGATTCCCAAGTGGGCAGCGGCTGGCTGACGCAGCTGTACCCGGGAGCTGTTGTCATAGATGGAGTTAGACTGACGCGGGGAGCCGTCCAAAGTTTGAGAGAGTTTTCAGCGTGTTCAGCGTCAACACTCCCTGCCAATCCTGTCTGGCCTGAGGCCATATCTCAGGGAAGGACTCTGCCCACGACCACGGTGGCGACCATGCGCCATCATCACCCTGACTGGCAATCTCGAACTCAAGATTCTCCTCTATCGCGTCAGGAAACAGATGAGCAAATGGTGAATCTGGTGCGGTAACCACCGAGAGTGGTTTCAGGGTATAGGCGCTCCACTCCGCGCTATCAGCCACCACGTTCTTCAGGACGAGCGGTTCGAGGGTCGCCGAAAGCTGCTGCCGGTCAGCATCATCCAGCGCCCGGCTGTCCAGCAGGCGCAGGTAGCAGAATAGCGCGTGGAATTCGAGTTCATCCAGTGAGGCAACCCGCTGGCTGACTGTCTCGTACAGCGCTCTTGCCTGCCCGTCCGGTGTCAGATCTGCGTAGTCCAGGTAGTAGCGCGCGATTTCAGGACGTGGGTTGTCCAGGTAGAGTGTGAGATCCGGGTTGTACTGCCACCAGGGGGCGTGCGCCACTTGTTCGTCAAATGCAGGGATAAACGGCCAGGCATCGTGTTCGTTGTCGTAGGTGCTGACCAGATACCGCATCGCTCCCTGGACCAGAGCGTTGTCCGAGCCGATCTCCAGTTCCCACAGGGTCTGTAATGCAACGGTGGTTGCCAGCACCGACGACGCTGGAATGCGGAAGTCAGGCTCAAGCGCGTTGCCGAAACCTCCGTCTTCATTCTGGTAGCAAGTCAGTTCGCTCAGGACATCGCCGGCGTCGCCGCCGCTGAAGTGGTAGGCGAACAGGGACTTCTCAAGCGGCCGGGCACGGTGTTCCATAAACTCCCGCGCCTTCATCCAGTTGTTCTCGGTCAACGAAGTCAATGCGACCTCCCTATCAGTGTATGCTCATCCTACCTCGACGGCACATCGTTGTGTACGTACGAAAAATAGAATATATGTTCTAGTTTGTCAAGTTGTCACCTGGTGACACGGAGGTTCACTGGATGTGGTCGTGTTGAGCGCAGTGTACGCTCATCAATGAGAACACGGCGAAAGACAGGATCGGATCAGGATGGTGAGCGACCGGGATTTCATGGCGATGCATCTGGAAGCGCTTTACAACTACGATGCCTGTGGAAATATGCTCACGGTGAATGACGGCGGAAACACAATAGCTCCCAGATTTTTTCTCGGACGCACGGCGGACGGCATCCTGTGGCGATTTCGTCAAGATGTCCGGGGAGAACTCAGGGACGTGCTGGAACGACACTGTCTGGCTGAGCCGATTGCTCCCGATCTCGCACAACTACCCCGCAATGCCTCAGTATTTAACCGTCTGTTGGCCCGACAATCGCCGATCCAGCAGGTCTGGTCCGGACCGGCTTATCGCTTTCCGGAACGGCTGCCAGAGGATACGCGAATCGTGCCGGTTACCGGTGAGAATTCAGATCTCTTGCGTCCATATTTCGATGAGTGGATCAATGATGTTCCGGTTTGCCAACCGTTTCTGGCGCTGGTAGACGGCGAGATAGCCGTTTCAGTTTGCGGTAGCGTGCGAATCACCCAACGAGCCTGTGAGGCAGGCGTTGAAACTGCTCCAGATTTTCGTGGCCGGGGTTTCGCGGCTCTGGTCATTGCCGCCTGGGCTGCCGCAGTTCGTCAGACTGGTTCAATCCCGCTGTACAGCACCTCATGGGAGAATACCGCCTCCCAGTCCGTCGCCGGGAAGCTCGGGCTGCTTCAGTACGGGGTTGATTTCCATGTCACCTAGCCCGGATTCCATGGATACAGCAACAATTGCAGGCTAATCGGGTACGTTGGTAGGGGCGGGTTAGATCACGTTTGCAGCCAGGGCATCGAAGAGGTGGTTGCTGATTATCTCAGCTTCGCCGGGTTGCACTGCCGCGAACCCGACGGTTATGCCATCAGGCTCGCCATATAGCCCCGCCCGAACGATGATCCGGGGAGTTCCTGCTGCCAGCTGGCGGGTGATCTCAACCGGAGTTGTTTGCAGGTGTTGGGGATCGAAGCTGATCTGCAGGTAGACGCCAGGCGTTTGCTTGTGTCCCATCTCGTAGCTTATGCCGGGAAGATCGGCGATCCGGCTTGCGACCAGCTCGGCGTCTTGCCACTGTTGTGCCAGCTCGGCCTCGTGATCACGGTCGGGGTAGCGTTGCAGGGCAACCAGCGCGCCAGTGATCTCCTCTTTGCCTGCTTTCAACCCCCGGCCGATGCCATGCCCGGGAGGTCCGAAAGCCTGATCTATGGTTTCGGTGGCGGTCCAGGCGCCCATATCCTGGTGCTGCAGCGGAAAGGACGCGATCAGGTCGGCCCGGCCGGCGACAAATCCCGCCGACTGTGGACCGCGCATATCTTTCCCGGAACTGAAGACCACCAGATCTGCACCCTCGGCGGTAAAGCGGCGCAAATTCTCTGGCGGCGGCAAGGCAAGCGCCGCATCGACGATGACCGGCAGATCATTCGCACGGGCGACGGCGACCAGGTCTGGCAGTGGCAGCGCAGTCGATTCGTGATCGCTGAAGAATGCCAGCGCGACGGTATCGCCGGTAATCGCCCGCTCCAGATCGCTGGTCAAGCAGAGATCTGCAGTGCCAGCCGTCACCAGCCGGGCGCCTGCCGAGCGCAAGCAGCGGTCATAGGAGTCCCGGTGTGGGGCGGGAATGATGATCTCGTTCGGGATGCCGGTTGTGTCCGGCAGGCGGTTGATCAGCTCGTGGTCGGTTCCGGCGAGGCAGGCTGCCGCGGAGAGGGTGAGTCCGGCGGCGGCCCCGGAGGTGACGTAGCCGGCTTCCGCGCCGGTCTGTTCGGCAATGATCCGGCTTGCGGCATCCTGCAATTCGCCGATCTGGACAAACGACCGCGATGCCTCATCCATCGCGGCGCGCACTTCGGGTAGCATCAACGAACCGCTGAGCCGGGTGACGTAGCCGGTGGCGTTGATGACGGGGGTAACACCTAGCGTCTCGAAGATTCCCACGCTAGCGCTCCAGCCGCTCGACGTGCAACTCTCCAGGGTGCGTTCCCTCTAGCACGTACTCGGCAGCCCGGAGGGCCGTTGCCGGACCCCGGCTCATGCCGCCGCCGTTGAAACCGGCCGCAAAGTAGACCTCCGGCATGTCCGGCAGGCGGCCGACAATCGGAAGGCTGTCGGCGGTGAAGCCCATCGTGCCTGCCCAACGGTGGGTGACCTTGAGGCTGGCGATCTCCGGGAAGCGCTCGGCAACCCAGCATTCCAGACCGGACTGCAGATGGGGCGTCGTCTCGTCACCGTAGCCAACTTCTTCTTCCTCGAAACGGTCGCGGTAGCCCCCGATCAGGAACCGCCCGTCCGGCAACTGGCGAAAGTACTCAAATCCATCCTGGGTGCCGTGCGGGCAGTTGAAGATCCGCAGCGGAGATGGTTCGGTAGCGTAAGCCTGGGCGCGTATCGGGAAGATCTTGTCGCGGAAATAAGGGTGAATGATCCGGGAGTAGGCGTTCGTCGCCAGCACCACCTGCCGGCACTCAACCGTCACCCGCTTCGAGCGGACCGTTACCGTATCGCCAGCCTGTTCGATGTTTCGAACGGCGCTGTTTTCGAAGACGGTCGCGCCGGAGGTTGCCATCAACCTGGTCACCAGCAGGTAGGGCTGCAGGCCAAGATCGCCAGCTTGTTCGATGTAGCCGAGAAAGCCGGCATCGTAGGGGTCATCTTCGCTCCATTCGACATCCTGACCGTCGCGGATCAGCGCTTCGGCGGCCAGTCGTAGCCGGTCAGCTTCGGCTTCGTCGAACGCAAGATAGCGGGAACCGTTGCGCTCGTGGGGCACATCCAGCTCTTTGCAAAGCTCCCAGAGCCAGTCGCGACATTCGACCAGATAACGTCGCAATGCCAGGGCGTTGTCATGCCCCATCCGCTCAACGACATCATGGTAGTTGTCTCGCATGCCAGCGATGCCGTGACCGGCATTCCGCCCGGACGCGCCGCCGCCGACCTGGCCGGCTTCGAGGACGATGACATCTTTGCCGGCTTCGCCGAAGAGCCGGGCCAGAATCGAGCCGGTGATGCCGCCACCGACGACGCAGATATCGGCGGTCTCATACCGGTGTTCCACCTCTCCCGGCCAGGCGGCTGTGTCTTGCCAGAGCGATACCGTCATTGCTTGTGTTTCCTTCACCGTTACTCGCTAGGGTCGTCGCTGGATGGTAGCACGCGCAGGCGCTGGAACTGACGTGATCTGGCGGTGGAATCCAGCAGCCGGGAATGTGATGGTGGTTGTCTTCGTTAACATCCGAGAGTTAGAGTGATTAATGAAAAGATAGGCTGAACTGAGACCGTCGCAGGGGCGAACCTTGTGTTCGCCCTGATAGCGCAATTACACATAAATCGGGCGAACACAAGGTTCGCCCCTACGGCACTTATTCAGTCTTACAACTGAGAATCGAACTGCAAGGAGTATGTGTGGAATCTAGAACAATTACTGACGGGCCGCTGAAAATTGTTGTGTTCAGTATCCTGCCGTTTGCCTTTGCCGGCATCCAGCGCTGGGCCGAAGCTCAGGGGCATGAAATTGCGTTGCTGGTGACGACCCCCGGACCGGCCAGCCGCCGCAACACAGCCTATCTGGAGATCATCAAGCATGCGCCGCCCCAGCAGCAGATCGTTGTCAGCACGAAGATGAAGCGTCTTGCGCCATATATTACCTCGTTGGAACCAGACCTGATTGTGAGCTTTACCTTTCCGTACCTGATACCGCCGGAACTGGTGGAGATTCCGAAACATGGCGCGGTCAATCTGCACCCGACCCTTCTGCCAAAGTATCGCGGTCCGAACCCGTTGCGCGTGATCTATGACGGCGAGTCGGAAATCGGCGCAACCCTGCACTGGACCGCTCCTGGTTTTGATACCGGTAATATCCTGAGCCAGCACGCCTGGCAGGCTCCTGAGGAAGCCACATTCGAGCAGATGTTCGGCATGGTGGGGCAGACAGCCGCGGCCGCGCTGGCGGAAGGTGTGCCGCTGGCGGTCGCTGGAGATCCTGGCCGGGAGCAGAACGACGAAGAGGCAACCTACGCCGCCCGGTTTGGAGCTGACGATCTGGTGCTCGATCTTGCCAGTCCTGCCTGGTTGATCAAGCGGCAGATCGGCGCGTTGCGAGCAGGCAGCCAGATCCCGCATGTGTCGGTCGACAACCAGTACTATCCGATTCTTGAGTTCGAAGTGCTCGAATCTGCCGGCGATTCAGCAACTGCCGGGGAGATCACCAGCCGAAATGGCTCACAGATCACCGTCCAGACTGGGAATGTGCCAGTCTTGCTGACGATCGGCGATGGTCGCGACACCTGGCCGGCGTTGCAGGACAGTCCGGTCTAAGGAAGAGAAGGCTGCTGACGCTCAATCCAGGCTACCCGGGTGATGACGACGCCATTGAGATCAGCCGAGTCAGCCTGACCGTGGACATCGAACCCCCACTCGCTGAGGAGGTCGCCGGCTGGTTCGGCGCGTGGCTGACCAGGACGGGAACTGCCGTAGGCACAGACGATCAGCCGCCCGCCTGGCGCGACGAGGTCATCAAGCAATCGCTGGACGTAGCCTGGCCGTTCCTTCTCCGGCACGTAGACCAGCTCGGTACGGACGTAGTCGAACCTTGCCGGCGGTGTCCAGTCGATGGCGTTGCCGGTGTAGATGCGGCCGGTCCAGTGCGGCAGGCGTGAACGGGCCAGATCGGCCAACCGGGGCGAGAGATCAAGGCCGTAGGGTTCGATCGTGTAGCCATCTTCGGCGGCCCAGCTGGTGATCGTCTCCATCAGGTAGCCGCTGGCGCAGCCGATGTCGAGAAAGGTTCCATCGTGGTTGATTGCTTGGGCGATGACCCGGCGACCCCGTTCCCACCTTGCGTCGTCGCCGCTGAAACCAGACTGGCTGCGGGGGTTGTCCGCTTGCAGGTAGGCGTCTTCGAGAAGTTGCTGCAGGTCGGCGTAGTAGTCGTCGTTATGCAATGAGCTGTCCATTTTCTGGAGGCGATTCCGAGTATTGGTGCATGTTAATAAGGAAGAGAAGCCGGGACAGTGTGCCAGAAACAGTCTCGAAGCGGCAATGTCGCCAGTCAACCGGATGCTGGTATCCGGCTTCTTGCAAGAGTGGCCCGGTGGATCGCGAATGCATGCTGGTCTGTGTCAGGCGGGGTGGCCGGTAATTGAAACCGATATGACGACCCGGAAGGATAGTCACTTCCAGTATCATCATGGCCAGCACTGATATCTGGAAGCAGGCAGACATGACAAGCGCTCCCGACCGCACAACAACATCGCCGCTGCTGGTGACAAAGCTGTTCATTCCACCCCTGCATACAAACGTCGTCGCCCGTCCCCAGCTGGTTGATCGATTCCAGGATGGTATCGACCGCAAGCTCACCACGGTGACCGCGCCAGCCGGTTCCGGAAAGACGACCCTGGTGGTTGAGTGGTATGCGGCCACTGGTCGGAACGTTCCCCTGGCCTGGTTCTCACTCGACACCGGGGAGAACGATCCGATTCGCTTCCTTTTATATTTGACCTCCGCAGTCCGGACCATCCATCCTGCCGTGGGGAGCGCGGTCATGGACAGTTTGCATTCCAGCCAGCCAGCGTCGCCGGACTACCTGCTGGCAGAGCTGCTCAACGACATCAGCAAACTGGCTGAACCGTTCGTTCTGGTGCTCGACGATCTCCATCTGATCACCAATCCGGTCATTCACCGGCAGCTGGGCTTTTTGCTGGATAATCTGCCGCCGGAGATGAGACTGGTGATCACCAGCCGCACCGATCCACCCTTGCCGCTGGCCCGGTTGCGCGCCAGCGGGCAGGTCTCTGAATTTCACACCTCGGACCTGCGATTTTCTTCTGCCGAAGTATTGCTGCTCTACAACCAGGTGATGGCGCTTGACCTCGACGAACAGCTGGTTGCCTCTCTCGCGGATCAGACTGAGGGTTGGGTGGCAGGGCTAATGCTGGCTGGTATCTCCCTCCAGCAACATGGGAACGCCGCGACCTTTATCAACAATTTCACCGGCAGCAACCGCTATATCTTTGACTACCTCGCCGAAGAGGTGTTGATGTGGCAGCCAGAAGAGCTACAGGATTTCCTGTTGCAGACCTCGATCCTCTCCAGGATGTGCGCCGGTCTCTGTGATGCGGTCACCGGGCGGAACGACGGGCAGGCGTCGCTGGAGATGATAGAGAGCGCGCACCTGTTTCTGGTGGCGCTCGATGATGTCCGGCGCTGGTACCGCTATCATCACCTCTTCGGTAGCTTTCTCGCCGAGCGGCTGCGCCAGCAGCAACCGGATCGGATAGCCGAACTTCACCGGCGCGCGAGCCGCTGGTTTGCTGACAACGGATCGATCATCGAAGCTGTGGAGCACGCCCTGCAGGCCCAGGACTATGACTATGTCGTTGAGTTGGTTGGCCGGCACGGTATGCCGATGGTGCTCTCCGGCCAGCTTCGCACTGTGCTGGAGTGGATCGAGATGATCCCGCCGGAGCTGGTTGAAGACAGCCCGCGGTTGAATGGCGTGCTGGTCTGGGGATTGATTCTGAGCGGCGATCTGGATGGCGCATGGCCGGTGCTGGATCGTATCGAGCACTCGCTGGAAACCAGACAAATTGACCCGCAACTACGAGAAAATTTCAAAGGTCAGGCAGCGCTGGCTCGCTCAACTATCGCCCGTCTTCAGGGGAACATCCCGGATACGCTCCGCTATGGAGAGCAGGCCGCCGAATATTTACAGGGAGGGGAGCATTCCGCCTATGGCGCATCACAGGTCCACCTGGCATATGCCTGTTTGATGCGTGGCAATCTCGGCGAAGCACGCCGCCTGCTGGAGGATGCCCTGCCGGCTGTTGATCAGTTCAGCTCACCGCTGGTGCAGGCGGATCTGCGTCACATCCTCTCGCAAGTGTGCATCAGCGAGGGGAAACTGAGCGAAGCTGCCGCGATCTGTGCCGAGATGATCGAGCGTAGCAAGGGGACCGATCAGCTTGGCCTTGTAGTCGGCAATACCGTGCTGGCGGAGATACTGAGGGAACGAAACCAGCTGGCGGAGGCTGAACGGATCGCGCTTCACGCCAGTGAGATTGCCAGCCGGGTTGGCCTGATTCACACCTTCACATCAGCTTCGGTGCAGATGGCGAGGATCCGGCTTGACCAGGGCGATCTCAAAGCCGCCGACGCGCTCATCGATGAGGTGGACCAGGCTGCTCGCCGGGCGAAAATGAGCAGCTACGTCGATCATAACCTCAATGAGCTCCGCCTCCGGGCGGCTATCACTGCCGATGACCCCGGCAGGGCACAACGGTATGCCCTGCCCGTGCAGGTTGATGTGCCGGAGAGCCTCGATTTTGTTCGTGGCGGTGAGCTGATTGCCAATGCCCGCCTGCTGATCGCGACCGGACAGGTTGAAGATGCTATGTCATTGCTCGATCGGATGGAGTGGCATCTGACGGTCAATGGTGTCCATGGTTTGTTGCCCGAGGTGCTCATGCTCCGGGCAATTGCTCAGGATGAGCAACAAGATCGGGACGATGCGGTAGCGACTATGGCCCGTTCACTGGAGTGGGGGGAGCCAGAAGGGTATGTCCGTGTCTACCTGCACGACAATTTGCCGGTATCCCGGCTGCTCCAGCGTTTACTCCAGCCTGCCAACTGGGAGAAATTCGCTGCGCCTCGTAACATCTCGGAAGAGTATGTTCGTAGCCTGTTGGATGCCGCAGGTGTTGCGGTTTCTGGTGAGCAACTGTCAACCAGCGCAAACGAATCGCTTGCGGAGCCGCTTACCGGTCGTGAACTCGAAGTGCTGCGTTTGCTGGCCAGCGGGAAGAGCAACCGGGTCATCGCCGAAGACCTCTTCATCACGACCGGCACGATCAAGACGCACACCCACAACATCTACCAGAAGCTTGGTGTCCGCAACCGCACCCAGGCGATCAATAGCGCCCGGGAGCTGGGGATCATCGAATAGTGCCCCGCTAAACCAGTCCGATCGTCGAATCAACCTCTGAAATCAACCTTCGATGGATGTACACCCCCCGGTTGATTGCTATCCTGATACTCAGACAACGATGAAGTTGTCAGCGACAAAGGAGTCGCAAGCAGAGAAAGGACAGCGACGATGCTGACGAATGATTACCTGGCCGGAGCGGTGGCGGAGTCACGAAGGAAAGTTTTCCTGAAAGAAGCCGACCAGCACCGTCTGAGAATCAGGATCCGTAAACCGCGATCAAAGTAGATCGCAGCGATTCGTAGCGAGGCGGGGTTGATGATGACCCTTCCAGATGCGGAAGGCAATGAAGCCGCCGCCGACTCAAAGAATGGAGTAACGCAGATGATTCAAAATCTCTATACCCTTGATTACAGCATCCAGAAGCAAGAGGGAGCGCCAGAGCCGAAGCCTAAAGGAAAATCTGGTCAGGCACATGCGAAAGCGTGAGAGGTGGTTGCTCCTGTGGAACGTGATACAGGGAGGAGTGCCGATCATGACAGATCAGCTGTACTGTCTGGAACTGGCGCCGGCACGAGCAAGCAACCGCAAGCATGCGATTCGTGTCAGACACCGTTACGTAAAATAGCCACAACGTAGACGCCGCGGGCAACCGGAAGTATTCGATCCCGCGGTGTCTCTTTGTTTCCAGGGCTACACCTCCCGATCACTGGCTGTGAGGATAATTGTCACAGCCAACCCAGCGAAAAGAACAGATACTTTCCCTGAGATATGAACAGCGAAACAGATGAAGAATCGTATTGACAATATAAACCAAAGTTCGCTGACAGCTGGCGGGGTTGAGCGAGATACTACGAAAAATGATGCACTGAATAACGAGATCGTAGATAAACTGAATATCGGACTGATGAACACCATCCTGAGCACTATGAAACAGAATATCAAGAGTGGCCGGTTCGATGCAGGTATCTGACAGCGAGCGGCGACGATGGGCATGAGTACGAAGTTGCCTGGAGATCGCGATCAACTACTGCTCAGACGGCTGGATGCCGGTCTGGGAACCAGGCTCACCCTGATTACCGCGCCGCCGGGTTCCGGCAAAACTGCTTTGTTGGAAACCTGGCAATCGCATGCCGACTGGCCAGTGGCCGTCTTGCATTTTGAAGAACGACACCATGATCCTGAAGAGTTTGCCCGCGATTTAGTACGGGTAGCCCGGCAGCTAGCTCCCGATCAGCTTGCGAACACCCCGTTTGATGGTGACTGTGAGACAGTGTGTGCATCGATTATCAACAAATTAGCGCTGATGCCGGCCGACCTGGTGCTGGTGATCGAGGACTACGATCCATGCCCCGCCTGTGACAGCTTGCTCGGCTTCTTGCTGGAGTACCTGCCCCCGCAACTGCACCTGTACATCTCCGCTACCGAATCACCTGACATCGCCAGCCTGCCCCGGCTGCGCGTTCGCCGCCAGCTCAACGAGATCACCTCACGCGAACTTACCCCGGTGAAGCACTGTTCGATCTGAACCGGTCTGCCGGGATATCGAGCCGCTTGTCCGCGCCTGAGCGCTGTACCGGATAGCGCTCAGCGCAGGTGTCGGCGGCAACGCGCAGCTCCTGGCCATTCTGGAGGTCTGCTCCCAACCCCGTGAATAATTAGTCTTGCCTTATTTTAAGATTAGTCAATCGATGCTAAAATAATGCTGTTCTGGTTTGCAGCGGCAACCTGTTGAAACAGTAGCAAGTATCAAAGCCAGTGTATGCGAGATAGTGGTGAGGGAGTCAGTCAAGAGCGACGGTACGCTGGTGAGGTCATCAGCGGGCAGGCCGATACTGCAACTGTCGCCGCGGCGCAGGATGTCCTCCAGGGCAGGAGTCAGCGGCGACGGCTTACCCGACTGCTGCCGTTTCTCGGTCCGGCGTTCATCGCGGCTGTCGCCTACGTCGATCCTGGTAATTTCGCGACAAATATCGAAGGCGGCGCGAAGTACGGCTACATGCTGGTCTGGGTGATCGTCGTCTCAAACCTGATGGCGATGCTGATTCAGACACTTTCGGCGAAACTTGGCATCGCCACCGGGCTGAACCTGGCTGAGATCATTGGCCAGGAGTATTCTCAGCCCGTCGTCTGGTTCCTCTGGGCGCTGGCCGAGATCATCGCGATGGCAACCGACCTGGCTGAATTTCTCGGCGCGGCGCTGGGTTTGAACCTCCTGTTTGGCATGCCGTTGCTCCCAGCTGGCATTCTTACCGGAATCGCCACCTTCGCGATTCTTGCCCTGCAGCACTACGGATTCCGGCCGCTTGAAGCCGTTATCACCATTCTGATCAGTATCATCGCTGGCTGCTATGTGATCGAGATGTTCCTCGGGCAGCCTGATTTCGGCGCGACGGTTTCGGCTATCGCCCGGCCCCAGTTGGCTGGAGCGGAAAGTATCCTGCTGGCCTCCGGCATTCTCGGCGCGACGGTCATGCCACACGTCATCTACTTGCACTCGGCATTGACCCAGGACCGGGTGACGCCATCTAATGATCTGGCCCGTCGACGGCTGTTCCGCTTCGAGGTGATCGACGTCGTCATCGCCATGGGGCTGGCCGGGTTCGTCAATATCGCCATGCTGCTGATGGCGGCTGTTACCTTCTACCAGACTGATATCCTCCAACCAGGCGACGACCTGATCCTGAAAGCCTATGAAACATTGACCCCGCTCCTTGGTGGTTCGGCCAGCTTCTTCTTCGGGATTTCGTTGCTTGCCGCCGGACTCTCCTCCTCAACGGTGGGGACGATGTCGGGCCAGGTCATCATGCGCGGTTTCCTAGGCTGGCAGTGGCCGCTCTGGGTGCGAAGGACAATTACGATGATCCCGGCGCTGATCGTTATCGCCTTGCAGGTGAACCCCACCCGCACCCTTGTTATCAGTCAGGTTCTCCTCTCGCTGGGCATCCCTTTCGCGCTTGTCCCGCTGGTCCTGTTCACTCGCAACCGTGAGCTTATGGGCAACCTGGTGAATCGCCGGATCACGACGCTGGTGGCGTCAATCGTTGCGGCGCTGATCATTGGCCTGAATCTTTTTCTCATCTATGAGACGTTGCTCGGAGGCTGAACCAGCCGCTTGATGAGCAACCATCGCCGGACGCCCCTATGTTCCAGCCTGCCTCGTTTACGCGTTCGCCACCAGCTCAACGAGATTACCTGCCGCGACTCCACACCATCGACCAGCACTACCGGATAACCGTACCGACAGGCCGCCTGACAAGATAACGAGACGACCGGCGGGAGCAGGAGTCCACCGGTCGCCCCGTGCGTTGGTATTCTGTTCAGTTGCGCTCCTTCGAGCTAGTCCTCGCCATACACCTGCCCGGTGAAGTAGGGATCTACCCAGCCTTCCGGCAACGGCGGGTCTTCAAAGATTCGTTCGCTGTCTGCACCGCGGCTGAAATAAGGATCAACCCAGTCCGGAGGGAGCGGCGGGTCTGCCGGAACCCACATCTCTTCTGCTCCCGTGTTGAAGTAGGAATCCTTCCAACCGGGCGGGTATGGCGGGTCTTCCAGGGCCGGGTTCATATAAGAAGGAGTGGTTGATGCGCTCTCGTCGCCTGTCAGGAAAACCACTCCTGCGCCGAGGGCCGCCAGCAGGAGAACGCCGATTGCCGCCGCGACAATCGCTTTGCCAAAATGGCCGGATGGCAACCACCAGAATGTCGTTTGAGTCTGCATTACTCTGCTCCTGTTCTTTCTGCAATGCCTGGAATGGTGTATCTCCACTGTAGGCAGAACCGGATGCGAGCACATCAGGGAAATCAGGGATTTGCTGGTGCGGCATGATGGCCGATCATCTAGGTGATTTCACCTGGATGTTGCCGAGCATGGTCGAGACGTGATGCATCGCCGAGCTGCGTCATACTCCTGTGCTCATGCGCAGGTTCGGGTTAACTCTGGTACTGTGGGTAGATCATAGTCCAAACATGCCGGGGAGGTATATGAACATGTCAACCACCGCGCCACCTCAGAAGGTGGAAACGAAAGCGATTTCCGATACCTGGATCATAGCAGGCGGCGTTGTGGTGATCGCCTCGGCACTATCAGTCATTGGCGTTGTGCTGACTGACAGTGATGCCTTGTTCTCCCTCGTCACACTGTTGCTCTCGGGATTCGCGTTCACTCACGGGGTCCTGCGTTACGGGCTGCGCGCCATGGTGGTCTTTGCCGTGGTCGTCGTGGTGGTCGGCTGGAGCTACGAGTCGCTATCGATTCAGACTGGTTTCCCGTTCGGCGATTACTACTACACGTCGGAGCTGGGGCCCAAGATCGGGCAGGTGCCGTTTTTGATCATGCCGTCCTATTTCGCCATGGGTTATCTCTCCTGGTCGGTCGCCTCGGTGTTGATTGGAAAGCGCACCAGTAGCATTTCAGGTTCGGATCTCTGGGTCCTGCCGGTTGTGTCTTCATTCATCATGGTGATGTGGGATCTCTCATCGGACCCTATCTGTTCCACTATCATGGGTGAGTGGGTCTGGGAGGATGGCGGGCCATATTTCGGTGTGCCGCTCTCGAATTTCTTCGGCTGGTACCTCACCGTCTTCACCTTTTACATTATCTTTGCGCTCTACCTGCGCTTCACCAGAGGTCACCCGCCGGTGACCGCGATCATGTCACGATGGTTCTGGGTCCTGGCGATCCTGATGTATGCGTCCATCGGTATCGAATTCTGGAGCGAGTGGTTGCACGGAGCAAGCACCGAGACGGTTACCGATGGGTCCGGCCAGGTCTGGCAGACCGACGACATCCTCGGTTCGGTCGTACTGGTCAGCGTCTTCGCGATGTTCTTCGTGGGTATTCTCGGCCTGATCCTGCTCTGGCGCGAAGATGCTCCAGAGTCGTCGAGTTAGCAGCACCCAACTCGCACATGACCGAATTGGAAGCGCCAGCAAGTGGTGATTGGGTGATTAGCGAAGCCGTTATGCTCCCGGCCGACGATGAGGTTGGGCTGCCGGATAGCCGTCGCTTCACACCAATCCCTGCTCGACGGCCCAGCGGACGGCGGCGGTACGGGAGTTGACGCCGATCTTGTTGTAGATGTTGCGCAGGTGTTGGCCAACGGTGCGAGGGCTGATGAACAACCGCTCGCCGATCTGGATGTCGGTCAGGTCGTCAGCAGCTTCACGGAGCACTTCGACCTCCCGTTTCGTCAGACCGGCTGGATAGGCGGTTCCCGCCAGATTGATCTCTCTCGACAACTCCGTCGCCAGACGTCGGAGCCGAACCATTCCCAGCTCGTCAGCCGTTGCCAGCGCGTCCCTGAGGAGGTTGGCAGACTGGTGGAGATCGCCGGGCTGGCTGCGCCGGCAGAGCATCTTCGCCCACTCGTAGCGCGAGTAGGCGGTTGCCGGTCTGACTCCCCAGCCGTCCTCAAGCTCGATGGCGCGGGCAAAGTGCGCCTCGGCTGCCTCCCACTCCTCCATTGTCGTTGCTAGAATGCCCAGGTGATGGGCGACGGCGTCGCCGTAGTAATTTGACAAGAATGCATAAATGTTCCGATTCTCAAACGGCAGCATCATATCGTAGATGAGGCGCGAACGTTCTTGTTCGTCGAAGAAAGCGTATGCCTCTGTCAGTTGGCCGAGAAGGCGAAAATCAAAGCCGTAAATCGTCAACACTTGGTTGACATATTGTTCTGAAAGACGATTCATTGCCCGATGCGCTTCAGCATACTGTTCGGTTTCAAGATACCAAGGGATCATGTAAGTCAACATTAACGGCAACTCTGTTAGATGGTATGTGTCAATGATCTGTTGAGCGAGATCTGCCAATTCAGACAGTCGGTCGCGTTCTCGCGCAAGTTTGAATTTCTGGGCTCGGCCTGACACACTGTCTGGCCAGATGTCGTCAAGGTGGTCGATCTCACGCTGTGCATCATCGAATTTTCCCTGACTTAACAGGTCGCCAATACTCCAGGTTGCTACAAACCATTCGTAGAGTGGTATCTGTAACGGCTCGATGACAGTTGCAAGTCGTCGCATCGTCGATCGCGCTGATTCCAGGTCCCCCTGTTCCACAAGAATCGAGTGTTTTCGCCATAGACCCCATGAAAGGCTGTGGAGATCGTCTGTTGTTTCAGCAATGCTAACTATCTCATCATCAACTTCCAGTCGCTTCTCAATTCCTCTGGGCTCCAGATCGACAACTGGTCTGGCGCAAAGCGCGTAGGCTAGTGCGACAGGATCTTCGAGCCGCCGAGCTATTGCGATGGCTTCATCGTTGTATCCATAGATCTGGTCAAGTGATAACTCGGATTCTAACTGACCGGATATGCTGTTGATCCAGGTGCCGGTCGCCCAGCGTGACAGTAGAAATACTCGTTGCTGGCTATCCTTTTCAGGAAGTGCATCCAGGGCTTCTTTAAGCAAGAGAATTCCATTGACACCATCGTGAGCGCCTCCAAAGTTGATGCCAGCGACACCCAATGCTGCTTCGCCCAACCGTTCTGACGACTCAGCTCTTCTGGCCCATTCCGCCGCCTTCCAGAAGGTCGCAATGGCTACTGGATCATTCCCGGCCCCGACGACCTGGCCACGTCCGGTGCCAGCGCGGTTCTGGGCATCGCCGAGCTTGAGGAGGATGTCGCACATTCGAGCCGGATCGACAGCGCCTTGCAACTCGAGGATCGCCGAGGCCTGTTCGTAGCGTTCAACGGCGGTATCCCAGCCAAAACGATCCATGGCCCGGTCTCCGGAGCGGATCAGCCACTCGACCAGCCGGGGATCGTTGGCCCGTTCGAGGTGGGTGACGATGTCGTCGGGATCGGGACGCGGAGCTTCCAGCAGCTTGTCGGCAGTAGCCCGGTGCCAGTCCCGGCGCTGGAGGACACTGACGCCGCTGTAGAGCGCCTCCCGGATCAGCGCATGGCGGAAGCGCGTCCCGCTACCGTCCGGCGCCTCATCGATGATGTTCGCCCGGGTCGCCTGGCGGACAGTTTCGAGCAACTCGGCGGCGGTCAATTCGCCGACTTGCGTCCAGAGGACGAACGGCACGTCCTGGCCGATGACCGAGGCGACCTCCAGCTGCCGGCGGGTGTTCCGATCCAGTCCCGACAGGCGGCCTTCGATGACCTGAACGACGAAGGGCGGGACTGGCACGTCGGATAGTTCCCCGAGCCTCCAGCCGCCATCGAATCGGGCAAGGATTTCTTCTGTCTCCAACGTGTGCAGCAGCTCCTCGACGAAGAGCGGGTTACCCTCTGCCCGGCGGTCGAGGTAGACCTCCAGGCGTTCCTCGTCGTCCTCCGCCAGCGAGTAGCGACCGGCAATCAGCGTGCGCAGGTCGCCGGAATCGAGCCCATGAAGCTCGATGCGGACCGCGCCGGACTCCCGTACCAGTAGAGGAATCAACTGGAAGAAGGGATCTCGGCGGGTCAGCTCATCGTCCCGGTAGGTCGCCAGGATCAGCAGCCGGTGGTCCACCGCCATCCGGCCGATGTGACGCAGCAGATCGAGGCTGGCCCGGTCGCTCCAGTGCAGGTCTTCGAGCAGCAGCACGAGCGGCCGGGCAGCGGCAATATCGGCCAGGAACTGTTCGACCAGATCGAAGAGGCCACCCTGGGAGTGGATACCCTCCATGCCGGTTCCTTCGCGGAGCTGTTCCGGCAGCTCGGGTAGTTCCGGTTCGTCGGGATAGCGCCGGACAATCTCAGCCCAGGGACCGTAGGGCGGGGTGATGGTCAGATCGTAGCAGTGGCCGGTCAGGACCAGCACGTCGAGATCCTGAGCCTGGTCGATCAGGTCATTGACCAGCGTCGTCTTGCCGATGCCGGCCTCACCGCTGACGAG
>CAZNYB010000069.1:0-23039 GCA_964577155.1 uncultured Thermomicrobiales bacterium
CACGTAGACGGTGTTCGAGCGGGTGGCGGCCATCCAGAGAAATCTGCCATCCGGCGTTACCTCCAGCCCGTGCGGAAATCGCCATTCGGGATCGCTCAGCCGGGCTATCTCATGGCGGGTTGATGTGTCGATGACGGAAATCGTGTTGCCGCCAGCATTGGAAACATAGGCGATCAGACCGTCTGGTGTCAGAATGGCTTCGTGCGGGTTGAGGTCGACGGTCAGTGATGCCACGACGTCCCCGGATTGGTCGTCGATGAACATGACCGTTCTGTCGTCTTTGTTCAACACTAAGAGCATGAGCGAGTTTCTCCTCTACACGGTCACGGGCATAGCCGGGGTTCACGCGGTAAGTGCGGGTGAACGGTGAACCAATCTTCGCATGTTGAAGGCTATTGACGCTACCTGAACTCCAGTGGACCGCTGATCAATCGCCGGCAATGCCAGGCAGTGGCAACGATTTGTGTTTGTCAGGGAGCTTCGTTCACGTATCGCGAAATGAACTGTCCGACATCTAGATGCGAGGTCGGACTCGCAAAATCGCAGCTGATGACAACTCTTCGATGTCGAATATGCGGTTCGGCACGCTCCAGACATGGTTGAGACCGCTGAAGTTTTCGGTGATGGTGATGATTCGCTGGAGTTGCTCCGGATCGCACCAGTTACCGGGCAGCGGGCAGCGGCTCTCGATCAACTCCCGGTTTGTCGGGCTGATGTCTGGATTCGAGTATCCACGGTTGTATGCCTGAATGAAATCGTCAATCACTGCCATCGAACTGCTGTACCGTAGCCAGCGGTGATTTTGCCAGCCCTCGCTGCTCAGTCCTCCTGGTTCTGGTTTGAACCGATCCCGGATGTAGCTGCCTGCCTTCTGGCCGCGTTCCAGAAGTTTGGCCGACACTTCCGGCGGCATGTTGAGGTTGAGCCCGCCTTCGCCCGGTCCGGTACCTACATGAATAATCCGGTCGCTGTAGCCGGGCAGTCTAGCCTGGAAACTATCTGTCCAGTTGCGGGCTGTTGAGAGCACTTTGAGCAGGAAGTCGATCACCCCGTCGATCTCCCGGTGGGGGTTGTAGCCCGGAAGCTGCGACCAGACCAGATTGTCGCTCCCTGGAACCGGGATGACACGAGGATCAGGCGCAGGAGGCTCGCCGCCAAGATTGATCGCCAGCGTAGGCCAGCGGGGAATCGGGCTATCGAAAAAATGAATCGGAAAATTGCTGGAGATACCGCCGTCGGAGAACCAGCACTGTTTGAAGCCGGACTCATTCTTCGACCAGAGCGGGATGGCGCTCAGCAAGATCGGGAAGCTCAGGCTAATCCTGGCTGCCATCATGATTGGCAGGTCTTCAGCAGCTGGTAGTTGATAGTAATCCGGGTTCTCCACGTCGCCGTCCGGAGTTGGCGAACGGGCGACCAGCCAGTCTACGATGTCTCGCGGAAAAAGCTGGTTGAACTGGTCAGTCCGAAAATAGAAGATCTCAGTGTCGGCAAAGGGGAAGAGGTACGGCCTTCCCTGCGACAGGCAGGTCGTGATGACTTGAAGATCGATGTCTCGGCGTTTGGAAGGAGCCACCGGAGATGGTCCACCAAGCGCTTCCCAGATATCCCGGTAGGTGACGGGCCGGTCGGCGATCTCGTCCTGCCCGGCAAGCCGGTCGACGTAGGAAGCCAGCCACTCGCTCAGTGCCGGTCCCTTCACTGGCCTCTTTTCTGGTGGCCTGATGGCCTCCGTTGCCGGCGAGAAGCGCTTGCTGAACCAGCGACCCAGTTTTGCCGTCAAGGACACCGGTTGCTCGGAACTGGACAGCCCGCTGCACATGCCATAGTTGTTTTTCGGGATGTTCCGGAGCGCGTCCACCGCGAACCAGGGAAGCGCTACGGCGGCTGCGCCAACAACTGCCGCCGGAACAGCCATAGCCAGCGCGGCAGTCGCCAGGCCAGCCCTCGATTTTCCGGTCTGAGGTTTGGAGGCAGCCAGAGCCAGCGCCGGGATGACGCTTGCGTACAGCGCGCCGCCCATCGCCCCGGCCACCGCCTGCACCGGATAGTTCAGGGCAACCGATGTGTAGATGCTGGCTGCTTTCCTGAACAGGGATGCGCCTTCCAGCGCTGGCCTGGCGTCGACGATGCGTACCGCGGTGCGGAATATGGACCGAGTCGCTGGCTGGGGTTGGAAGAAATCGGCAATCAGATTCTGGTCGATAATCTCCTGATTGAGGTCGTCAATCAGGTCAAATCCGCCCCTGGTAATCTGACCGCGCAGTTTCCGCTGCCGTCCAAGCTCGGCGGCTGCCGCGCCAACCGCGCCGATTGCTCCGGCTGACGCGCCACCGACGCCTTTCAGGCGAAAGACTTCCGAGATCTGCTGGATTGCTGGCGGATAGATAACACCGCTTGCGACGCCGCCTTTGAGCACCAGATCGCACGGCGGGAGCTGTGCCTGATGGTTGAACTGGTCGTGTATTGTATTTGTCGCGGATGACATCGTGCCTCCCTGATCGGCTTGCCCGGTTGTGTTGGTTCCTCCAATATACGTGCTGGAGACGGATCATGCACCGTCCCATCGCCAGAATCCTGAAATGGCAGCCGGTAACGCCAGCGATCCGGACGATTTCGGGCACATGGATTTTGATTCTGGAAGGCCAGACGGGCAACGACGCCGTTGCCTTCGATCGGACGATTGTAAAGCTCAATGTCGATGACAATTTGCCAGGCAGGTTAGGAAGAACCTGAAGCAAACCGAACCGGCGGAAGAGACGGGACGAACTCCTGTCAGGTGGTTCGTCCCGTCGGTGAAGATTGTTACTCGTACCGCAGAGCGTCAGCTACCGGGACGCTGGCAGCGCCGCGAGCCGGGATGATCGTCATAATGGCAGCCGCCACCAGGGCAATGCCCAGCATGACGCCGATCTGCAACCAGGGCACGATGAACTGGTCGAAGTTCGCTCCTTCAGCGAAGTCCGGTGAGTTGATCAGGTTGCGGGCCAGGATTAGCCCGAGGATCATGCCGGAAAGAATGCCGAGCACGGCTACGACCATCGCTTCCATGAGGAACGAGGCAGCGATCATGCTGCGTTGGTAGCCGATGGCTCGCAGCATACCGATCTGCTGCCGCCGCTCGACGACCGACCGGAACGAGATCACGCCCAGGGCGGCAATGCCGACCAGCAGGCCCAGGCCCATGAACCCTTGAATCAGATTGATGAACCCCTGGTTGAGTGCAGCCTGGTCTTCCAGCTCTTCCTGAGTTGATGTCGCCAGCACGCCATTCTCGAAGAAGGCGGATTCGATGTCTTTGGATACCTGCTGTGCGTGTGCAGTCGATTTGTCTGCCAGTTGGATGTAGTCCAGCGTTGCGTCCGGCGCGGTATAGAGTTCTGTCACGATTCCGGCCGGCATAAAGAGACCGAAAAACGTGCTGACTGCGTCATCGATCACGCCGACGACCATCACCTCGCGCGTATCGCCAGAGCCAGGATCGGAGATAGTGACCGCGACCGGTTCCATCGGTTCTATCGAGGTGTCGATATTGAGATTGAATGCATCAGGATCATTGCCGAATCCATCGCTGCCACCGGCGGAGAAGGAGTCGATGACTGCCACATCCTGACCGGCGGCAATCGCGGCCCAGACATCCGCATCTGATGCGAACTCAGCCGACCGGGTTTTCAATGGCATGATCGTGTTTTCAGCAAACGACGCATCCACGCCGTTGAGCGGGATTCTCTTCCAGTTGGCTTCGTCCCCATTTGCGGAGTCCTTAGCCAGATTTGCTGACGTTATGATCTGGCTGTTGTCGAATGTCACCAGTAGAACGCGGCCAAAAGCTGTGTACTGGTTGGTGTCAACGTCAGCTTCAACAAGTTGAGTTTCCAGATCGTCAATCGGGTTGTTCGGACTGGTCTGAACCCGGACATCCCAGCCAGCCGTGGCGTCTTCAGTGGTGAACAGCTCGACGAAGTTGGCGTTCAGGGTCGACATCGTGACTAGCGAAAAGACGATGAGGCCGAACATCGCCAGGGTCAGGCCGGTCTTGGTCTTTGACGCCAGCGGGTAGGCGACTGCTGTCTTGACCGCCGGTAGCCAGCGGGCGAAAAGCCGGCCGAACGAGCTGATAATCCAGATGATCACTTCCGCGTTCCAGATGACCAGCAGCGTCGCAAACGTCACCATCATGATCCCGGAGATGAAGAACATCTCGAAATCACCTTCGAGGTTGTTCGGAGTAACAACGCCAAAGATATCCGCCAGGATACCTTCGTCCGGTGTCAGCCACCAGAGCAACAGCACGAAGGAGATGACCGAGTACACCAGTCGTGGTGAGATGAACTTGCTCAGAATCAGCATCAGTCCGATGCCGGTAATCGAGAGCCCTGACGAGTAGAGCGCCAGGCTGAAACTCTCACCGGCCCGCGACCAGCCGAAGAGCATGAGCAGCAGGCCGATCGGCAGGAGTAACGGTCCCCAGCCGGTGTAGTAGGCCAGAACCCGGATAAGCCAGATTACCAGTCGAAACGGGTACAGAATCAGATTGGGGATGATTTCCAGTGGGACCCAGAGAAGACTGATCCAGTGAACCGGGGTGCTGCCAATTTGCCCACCAAATCGCGGTAGCTTCTTCCACCATATCCAGCGAGGTCGTCTGTCACCGCGTCCAGGTGGCTCGGGCAGATCCCGAATTGCCGAGACGATATTGAGCTTGGCTGCCCGGGCTGAGGCGAAAATGATCGTGACAAAGGTAACCGAAACACCGAGCGCGTAGGCTGCCGCAAGCGACCGGAAGGTAAATTTCGGTGTCAGGCTGAAGAGGTCGCCGATCAGCCGGTCCATGATATTGACCATGCCAAACGCGATCAGAACCCCCAGCGCCGCGCCGACCAGGGCAGCTCCCAGGTCGTAGACGGTGCCTTCAGCCATGAACATCTGCACCAGCGAGCTCTGGCGCATACCGACCGCCCGGGCCATGCCCATCTCTGATCTACGTTCGGCTGCCAGCATCATGAAGATCAGGATGATCAGCAGAATTCCTGCGAAAATCGAGAAAAGGCCGAGGACCAGGAAGATGCTCATGAAGGCGTTTCCGACCAGTTCCGCGCCTTCAACGGAATCTGCTTTGACCGGGTTCACACCATACTGGCCTTGCGCCAGCACGGTCGAATTTTGAAGCTGCTCAACAGCGGCGTCCGAGTGACTAACCCCGGCTTCCGGGTCACCGGTATTGGTGACGGCGATGAAGCGCGCCTTGCCTTCAAGTCCAGTCAAAGTCTGGACCTGCTCCAGCTCCATGGCGAGACCATGGCCTTCGGGACCGTTTTGCCCGAAGAAGAGGCCAGTCAGTATCGAGTCTTGACCAATAGCCGCTACGGTGACCGGCACTGGTTGATTGTTGATATAGATGAGAATCGAATCACCGACAACGGCGTTGATGTTGTCAGCAAGCGTCTCAGACAGGATAGCCTCACCAGGCCCGATCTGGCTGAGATCGATCTGGCCGCCGTCGACGCTTATGATCCCGCCGAACTCGCCAACCTGATCCCAGTCCAGACCAGTGAGGATAACTGACGGTTCGCTGAGCCTGGCGGTATCGTTGATCGCCGGAACATCAACGGTCAACACTGGCATGAAGGCTTTGATGTCGGAACTACCTTCAAACTCAGCGGTGAGTTCGTCAGCAAGCGAGGCGTCGATTGGCTCGTTAGTAACGGACAGCGTCCCTTCACCGCCAGCATTTCCGACGAAGGCGATCGTTTCATCGACCGCTCCTAGACTGTCGTAGGTAATCTTCTTGATTGAGTAGTCGAGCGTGTCGCCAGTCGTCAACGCAGCCGACACGATCAGCGTCGCAAGCATGAGCCCGATGACAATCAACAGTGACTGGGTCTTCCGGCGCGGCGGGTTGCGCAGCGCCATTTTGAAGACAATCGGGTTGAAGATTGCTATCGCGATGACCGAAAGAATGCAGAGGAACATGATCGACGCCAGCACGACGAGGATCACATTCATTGAAAGTCCAAATATATTATCCATGGATGGTTGTATCCTTTCCGACCGGTTTTGACGGGGAAGCTGAACCGGCAGACCGCCCTGTGTTTAGAGGCCGGCAGCTATTCCGCTCTCGGTCAAATCGTCGGAAATACAGACGCCATCTTTCATCCGGATAATCCGGTTGGTCATCTCAGCAACCCGGCGGTCATGCGTCACGATCACAAATGTCTGGTGATTGACGCGGTTAAGATCGACGATCAAATCCATGATCTGGTCGGCATTCTCGGAGTCCAGCGCACCAGTTGGCTCATCTGCCCAGACAATAGCCGGTTCATTAACCAGCGCCCGGGCAACCGTAACTCGCTGTTGCTGGCCACCGGACAGCTCGGCAGGTTTATGATCTGCCCACTCGGTCAGACCTACCCGGTCGAGCATAGCCATGGCTCGCTCCCTGGCCTCTTTCTGCCGGGTGCCGCTTACCACCAGCGGGAGTTCGACATTCTCCACAGCCGAGAGCACTGGCAGGAGATTGAAGGTCTGAAAGATGAAACCCATATTCTTGGCCCGGTAGTCAGTACGGTCATTGTCGGAGAGCGTGGACAGGTCGGTGCCATCGATCAGCACCTTACCTTCAGTTAATGTATCAAGTCCGGAGAGTACGTTGAGCAGCGTCGTTTTTCCACTGCCGGAGGCCCCCATGATGGCGACCATCTCTCCCGGTTTGACGGTAAAATCCACTCCTCGCAAGGCATGCACCCGGATTTTCCCGGTATCAAATATCTTCTGGATATCGGTAGCTTCAATCGCTAGCAGGTCCGATGCTGTTTTGGTTGCTTCCGCCGTCGTGCCAGATGTGGTTGTTGCCATGGGAGTTCACCTCTCTCAGGTGTATTGACGATCTTCGTTGACCGTCAGCAGTCCGATAAAACAGCCGGTGGCGCTGAGGCCAATATCCGGCTTGCAATTCGTAACCATATATGACGCGCGGTCAACGTGCCATACTCATTTTCTTCAGATCAGAAAACAGACGCCTTAAGGATAAACGCAATCGTCTGTTTACCGTGACGAATTGCGTGGCAAAATGCAGGGTATAGCCCGTGTGGACGGTCAATTTCCTTTCAGGTAGGAGTTCATGATGTCCATCAACATGTTTTCACCGGCTGGCGCGATGCTGAACGCGCTCGATAGCGGCCAGATATCCGCGACGGAGTTACTTGAGCTTCATCTGGAACAGATTGAGGAACATAACCCGGCGATCAACGTGATCGTTTTTTGCAATGATCAAGCAGCAAGACAACAAGCTGCCAGTGCCGACGCAGCACGGCAAGCTGGTTCCGCCGGGAATCTGGCTGGATTGCCGGTGACCGTTAAAGATGCAACTGACGTTGCTGGTTTGCCATCCACCAACGGCCTGGCAGCCAATGTGGACAACCTCGCTGAGCATGATGCGCCTGTTGTCGCCAGTGTTCGAAACGCTGGAGCGGTGATCCTTGGGAAAACGAATGTGCCAGCTGGCAGCGGCGACTGGCAGGCGAGCAACCGGCTCTTTGGCCAGACAAACAATCCCTGGAATCTGGAGAGAACTTCCGGAGGGAGCACCGGTGGCGCGGCTGCCGTGGCTTCAGGTATGAGCCCGCTTGAACTCGGCAGCGATATCGGCGGCTCGGTGCGCATCCCGGCCAGTTTCTGCGGCATCTACGGCCATAAACCGAGCGAGACGGCCATCCCGGGCAGCAACCTGCCAAATCCGACTGTTTCGATGGCCGTTCCAGGGCCACTCGCCCGCAGTGCTGCCGATCTAGATCTTGTGCTTTCGATACTGGCTGGTCCACTTGTTGGCGAAGATGTCGCCTGGCACATCACTCTGCCGGAAGCCCGCCACCGGCGGCTGGCTGATTTCCGGGTCGCTTTTCTGCCTCGATTCGACTGGTTGCCTTGTGACCGGGCGACAGTGGAAGCTCAGCAGCAACTCGCGGACAACCTCAGCCGGGCCGGTGCGACAGTGGCTGAAACCTCCCCTGAACCACTGGGTGATTTCCGCGAGTATTACCGGATTTATCTTGGGATTCTCAATGCAATCGTCACTCGTTCGCTCTCGGATGAAGCCCGCCAGCGAGCCGTCACGGCGCTGCAGGAGAAAGGAGACAGCATCAGCATCGACAAGGCTCACGGCATGACCGCTTCCGTCGGCGACTACATTCGCTGGCACGAACAGCGTGAGCGATACCGTCAAATATTCCGGGCGTTCTTTTCTGAGTGGGATATTCTGGTTGCGCCGGTCACCTTGCGACCTGCCTACCCGCACACGACCGAACGCTGGCTGGACCGAACCGTTGAAGTAGACGGCGTCGAATACCCGTATGACCTGATCTCAGCCTACCCGTCACTGGCGACGCTCTGCGGCCAGCCAGCAACGAACTTTCCGGTTGGATTCAACGATGAAGGATTGCCACTCGGGCTTCAGGCCATTGGACCCTATCTCGAAGATCGCACGACGATTCAATTTGTCCATCTGGTCGAGCAGGAGTACGGCGGATTCGTGCCGCCTGCCTACCTGACTAACACCGGACATCCTTCAGGTTAACGAGACGGATTCTAGCTATCGAGACTCCTGACCGGTCATCAGCTGCTGATTCAAATTCCGAAGTGCCAGAACCGGAGTCGGAACAGCAAAACCGGTCGAATGATCCTGCGAGTGAAACCGACGCTGACCGGCAGGCAAATCAAGCCGACAGCCCACAGCGACACGAGGCATTTCACCGGCTTCGCCCCGGCGTTATTGTCGCTGACTCGAAAACGCTGGCCCCCAAGCATTTCATGGGTCGTCTGGTGTCTCACACGAGACGGCTGGTCTTTGGAACACCTATTCCAAGTTCTGAGTCTCTTGGTGAGCGAGTTAGCGTTCCCCGAGGGCTGGCCATTTTCGCGTCGGATAACATCTCATCCTCGGCCTACGCGACGGAAGAGATCATGCGGGTGCTGGTGCTGGCCGGGTTTACGGCCCTCGCTCTCACATTGCCACTCACTCTGGCTATTCTCGTCGTCATGGCAATTGTGATCGGCAGCTACCTGCAGATCATCCACGCCTACCCGGACGGCGGGGGCAGTTATATTGTCTCCCGGACGAATCTGGGACCTCTTGCCGGTCTGGTAGCTGCCGCGGCACTGCTCATCGACTACATTCTGACTGTCGCGGTGTCAGTTTCAGCAGGCATCGCGGCACTCTCATCAGCTATCCCAGAATTGCACGGGCACAGGGTGTCCATTGCCGTTTGTGTGATCGTGTTGATGACACTTGTCAATTTACGGGGCGTTCGCGAAACAGGAAGGGTCTTCGTCGTTCCGCTCTATCTGTACCTGGGCAGTATGTTCGGTTTGCTGACAGTCGGGCTGGTTCGCTACTTCACCGGCTCCCTGCCTGAATATGTGCCTCCGCCAGACTGGCTGGGTGAATACCCTGCCGAACCGCTGGCGCTCTTGCTGGTGTTGCGCGCGTTCTCGTCTGGCGCGGTCGCCCTGACCGGCACCGAAGCCATCTCGAATGGAGTGCCGGTGTTTTCGACGCCGTCGGTCCGCAAAGCACAGACCACGCTCATTGTCATGGGGACGATATTCGCCACTATTTTTCTGGGTGTCAGCCTGTTGGCGTCCACAATGGACATCGTGCCTGATCCTGGCGAGACACAGACGGTCATCAGCCAGATCGCAAGGCTGCTTCTCGGTGATGGAATTTTCTTTTACTTCGTTCAGTTTTCGACTGTCCTGTTGCTGATTCTTGCAGGGAACACGGCATTCAACGGGTTTCCGATCCTTGCGTCGATACTCGCCCGAGACCGCTACCTGCCGAGGCAATTCTCCTTTCGTGGAGACCGCCTCTCGTTTACCGCCGGTGTCCTGGTGCTGGCGATGCTGGCTATTTTCCTGGTCTGGGTCTATGCCGGGAGTGTGACCGGTCTCATTCCGCTGTACACCGTTGGTGTATTCGTCGCCTTTTCACTGAGTCAGTTCGGGATGGTCCGCCACTGGTGGGACCGGCGCAGCGTTGAGTCTGGCTGGTCGTGGCGGCTGACCATCAATCTCATCGGCGCGATCGGGACAGCAATCGTAGCGATTGTTGTCGGCGTCACGAAGTTTTTACTCGGTGCGTGGATGGTGTTCGTTCTTGTTTTCATCCTGGTCTGGATGATGTGGAACATCAACCGGCATTATGCGCGAGTGGCTGCCGCGGAGAGTGGTCTGCCGGAGGTTCCATTGGATCCGAAAACTATCAAGAATCTCATCGTTGTGCCGGTTGCCAATTTCCGTTTACCGGCACGCCAGGCGATCGCGTTTGCTCTTTCGATTGCCCAAGCTGAGTATGTGACGGTCGTTCATGTGACCGATTTGCCGGAAGTGGAGGATTCGATGCGGGAACAGTGGCAGACCATGAATCTTGCCGCAAACTTCATCGTCATTGAGTCCCAGTACCGCTCATTGCTCGCCCCACTGACCGCCTACATCGACGCACAACTCCAGGAGCATCCTGATGCAACGATCAATGTTGTATTGCCGGAGTATGTCCCGCATCACTGGTGGGAGCATTTGCTCCACAATCAGACGGCGCTGCGAATCAGAGGCATTCTTTTCTTTCACCGGCGGGTCGTCGTGACATCGATTCCTTATCACCTGCAAGAGTAGTAGACGCGGGCATGGGGTCGTTTCGAAGATTTTCATTGCAAAACGCAGTTCGACTGCGTTTTCAGTCGTGCTATGATGAACTCAGCGATCAATCAAACACATATCTAAGGAGGGAAACTCCTATGGCCTACTTTCTTATTCAAGCCTCCTACACCCCAGGCGCCTGGGCAGCTCAGATCAAGAATCCGCAAGATCGGCTGAACGCCGTAGCAGAGATGCTCGCTCCAACCGGCGTCAAATTTGTCCAGGCATTCTATGCCTTCGGCGAGTACGATTTAGTGATCATTGCTGAAGCAGAGAACAATGTCGATGCGGCGGCCGGGGTTCTGGCGGCAGTATCAGGCGGGGCCTTGAGCAATATCAAGACGACAGTGTTGATGACCTCCGAAGATGGTGTCGCGGCAATCCGAAAAGCCGGAGAGGTTAACTATTCTCCGCCGGGTTGAGTCCAAACGGAACGCCTGCCTGCAGCGACAATCAACTAGTGACTTGAGCCTCCAACGTAGCGTTGACGAGGCGAAGGTGTCGCTTTTTCCTGGAGGCAGCCCACTCCCTACTGACAATTGCCCGGAGAATCAAAGGAGGATGAGTCATGTTGCGCACTCCAGTGTGCGATCTACTAGATATCGTGGTCCCGATCGTTCAGGGACCAATCGGTCCGGCGACGACGCCGGAGCTGGTTGCCGCCGTTTCAAACGCTGGCGGACTTGGATCGCTAACAGCGGTGCTCGAGTCCGCGGAAAGCGTGCGGAATCAGATCGAACGCACGAGAGGGCTCACCAACAACCCGTTTGCGGTCAATCATTTGCTCAATATGCTGGATGAGGATGCATTTGCAGCCACCATCGACGCCCGCCCAGCGGTTGTTTCATTTGCGCTCGGCGACCCTGGAGAACGGGTAGCGCTAGCACACGATGCCGGTATTCAGGTCATGCATCAGGTTGTGACGGTGGAGGCGGCCTATCAGTCAGCAGAACTCGGGGTAGACGTCATCATCGCTCAGGGTGGCGAAGCCGGCGGCAATTCCGGTGCGATTTCCACCTTGACGCTGACTCCCCAGGTTGTTGAAGCTGTCGCGCCGATTCCGGTGCTGGTCGCGGGCGGCATCGCCGATGGGCGCGGTATGGCTGCCGCACTAGCCCTGGGCGCGCAAGGAGTCAACCTCGGCACGAGGTTCCTGGCGGCTCAGGAAGCGGGTTCTGGTGAGGTCTGGCAACAGGCGATCGTCAACGCCGAATCCAGCGACATTCTGAAGTTCAGTACCTGGAATATGGCGTTCCCACCCGCCGGAGGGGCTTATGCTACGGTTCCCTCCGCCATTCGAACTCCATTTATCGACGACTGGCTTACTCGTGAGTCGTCTGGAGCTGTCGACGCGGATGCTTTTCGCAATGAGATAATCAATGCCGCCGGGGAAGGCCGGTTTGCCGAGCTTGTTCCTCTTGCCGGACAGTCATCAGGGCTGATCACGGAAGTGCTGCCGGCTGCGGAAATTATCGAACAGATGTGCCAGCAAGCCGAGTGGATTTTGAGGTCTCTCAGCGCGATTGTTGCAGAGTAGCGTCAATCTCAATGCTGCAGTACATCGAGTGAGTGATCGCTGGTGTCGCCGCGCGGCATGATGATCTCCAGGGTCGGCACATTTTTATGGATCAGGTGATCCTTGTGCGTCAAAACGATTCGGATGAGTTCCCCGGCATCTTCGGATTTTACGTCCGCGTGCATATCGCTCTGGTAGAGATTCTCTTCAGTGTCGCGAAAGCTCCACTTCCAGCGATCTCGTGAGGATGCTGTTGAATAGATTTTAAACTGTTTCGACACGCCTTTCGGGGGCAGCCGGAATCCAACCCGGGTTTCACCGTGGGTCTGGGTGTAGTGGAACACCGAACCGTGAACTTCGACATCCCACTGGTTCTCAACCTGCGCCAGGCTCTCAATCTCGCTCATGCTCACCCTCCCGGTATTCAGACTGCTGGCGAATCTTACCCTGATTACTCTACAGTTACCTCCTGAGAACGGGAACTCAGGAAAGACAGTATTTGTTGGATCTCTTTGCTTTTAAGCTCCTAGCCGCCTTTACGCTCATCGCCGTTGGTGTTGGATGTGGTCTCTTGCCATATCGAATCAGCATCTCATCCAACGGTCAGAAATGGCTGATTTACGGGAACGCGCTGGCGGGCGGCATCTTCCTTGGAGCAGGATTGCTACACCTTTTACCTGATGGTGATGAATTACTCACCAACCTGGGCGGGCTGCCTACCTACCCACTGGTTTTTTTGCTGGCTGGCATCGGTTTCCTGCTTGTGCTCTTGCTGGAGCAAGTCATGGCCCAGGGCCAGGAGGAAGAAGATCTCATTAGTAGCCAGGAATCATCCCCGATCATCCTCTTTGTAATCCTGTCTGTGCACTCGTTTATCGCTGGCGCGGCGTTCGGTCTGGAAACGTCCGTCTCCGGCGTGGTAGCCATATTCATAGCGATCATCGCTCACAAGGGGTTCGCCGCGCTGGCTCTTGGCATTGCACTGGTTGATGCCCGGATGCCGCTCTGGCGAATTGTCGAGATCATCGTCGCCTTTTCGCTGATGACGCCGATTGGTGTGCTGGTCGGCACTGGCTTCTCCGAGGTGCTCGAGAGTGAGGTCGCCATCGGGACCGAGAGTGTCTTTGACGGTCTGGCAGCCGGCACGTTTATCTACATCGCAACTCTGGAGATGATCGGCCAGGTGTTCCACATCGAGGTCGACCGGGTACAGAAATTTCTGTTTGTTGCCAGTGGCTTCAGCTTCATGGCTCTCCTGGCGATCTGGTCCTAAATGGGACACATCACCAGCTTGAATCGCAGGTGGACGAAATCGTGAACCAGGTGTTTGCCAAGCCACTCAAAGTGTTTTCCGGAACCGTAGGTGGACTGCCAACGGGTGCGGTCCAGCGGCAGATGTCCCTGTGCAACCGGGCACTCACCAGCCAGCCCGACGGTCATATGCCAGCCTACCGGGTTGGTTACTCCTCGTAAGGTCAAGTTGCCGGTGGCCTCGTAGTTCGGTTCACTGGAGACCGCTCCCGGGATTCTGGATGCCTCGGCTATTTCAAGTACTGCTTCAGGGTACTTCTCCGTCAGAAAGAAGTCCGCACTTTGCAGGTGGTGTATTAGAACATCGTGGCTTGCGGTACCGGCCAGGTCTTCACTGCGGATGTCGGTCATATCAAGGATCAGCGACCCGGCAATGATCCGGTTTGACTCGAATTGGACCCAACCAGCTGTCAATCCGATCGTGCCGTAGTGGCGGTTGGCAATGTTACTGCCTTCCCATTGCAGGTAGCTTTCGGCAAGATCCAGCTCATACCGTCCATCCGGAATGGATTCAGGAACATCGGCATGTGTGCCAGACACCTCCTTGCCTGCTTCACGCCAGCCTTCGATACCGTCCGGGTAGACGCTGACCCGGGTATAGCCATCCTCTTCAAGAATTCCGGCAGCCCGTTCCGCCGCGCTGAACTCCTGGTTTCGACCGTATACGATGATGCGCTGGTCGCGATTCGGGTATGCCGCTGCAATCTTGTCAGCAAACACCACTTCGTAGACGCAGATGTTGACCGATCCAGGAATGTGCATCGATTCGTGAAACTCTTCCGGAACGACATTGATCAGCGCAATTTCCGAGCCGTTGTCGATTAGCAGTTGTTCTAATTGGGCGGTGGTAACCGTGTTCATGGTGCTCACTCTTTTCTCTTGCAGGACTCACCAATATCCGGGAGCTAATGTGATCGTCTACGTACGTTAACATCACTGGCAGAATGTTTATTCACCGGTCATGACTTTCGCGGGCATAGCAAAGTTCCAGGTGAATGCCGAGACACTCACCCGGAACCCGAGAGCGGTCGTCTGAAATTGCCTGTCTAGTTCTTATTGCACTGCCAGTAGAGCAACTCGCCGGCAGTTTCGATGATTGCTGGATCAAGACAGCTGCCCTGTCCGGCACTGCCTGACCGGTGGGCTTCTTTCAGCTTGGCGTCCAGGCATTTCCAGGGAATACCAACTTCCTTCGTCTGGCAGGGACCGAATCTGATGGACTGCTGACTTCCAGGTGTAAACGGGGCGGGATCAGGTTTCGCGCTTGCTGATCCGCCAGCACCTGGTATCGCCACCAGAATCAGTCCAAGCCCTGCGATTTTGATACTGCGCCATATCCTGTGTGATGCCATCTTGCGCGCCTTTCTGGATGCGAATGCTCTCTGAAACAATCATCACCAGAGAAGGCGGGCTGCACATCGAGGGTTTCACCCAATCAAAGATGTGAAAGCGTTGCGTGATCTCACCCAGCCGAAACCGTTGGGATCCAGCTGAGCTGCTGGGAAGTTGTCGTTGGCGACTATTCAGTCCATACAGTCTGCTAGATGATGTCTTCGCGTATGGCGACGGTGGCTGCTGCCGTGCGTGATTCCACGCCAAGTGCGTTGAGGATGCCGGAAACATGTCGCATCACCGTGCGGGGACTGATGTAGAGCGCCTCTCCGATCTCGCGGTCGCTTTTCCCCTCTGCGATCAGCCGCAAGACCTCGAGCTGACGGGGTGTCAGTCTATGATCCGGTGCTGGTTGAGATCGTTGTTGGAGATTCCGAATTCGATCGAGCAGGGTATGCACACCTATCTGCTGGCAGAGTTCCGTTGCCTGGTTCAAGTGTTCCCGGGCGGCAGACTGGTTTTGCTGGTCGACTTCGAGTTCGGCCAGCGCGGCCAGCGCAAGCGCCTGTTCGAGTGGCGCATCACTCCGTCTCGCGGTATCGAGTGCTCGCTGGAGCTTTCGCCGCGCAGTTGCATCATTTCCGGCTTGCACTTTGATCTCGCCCGCCACGAGAAGTGCCTCAACCAAAGCAAGCGGTTGCCCCTGTTCTTCTGCGATACGGATAGCCTGTTCGGCAAATTTCGCGGCTGCAGACAGGTCGCACACTGTCAGGCGGTATCTGGCCCGGAGGCTGGCATGTGCGGGCCGGAAGATGATTGCATTGCAATGTTCAAGCCATCGTTCAAAGTTTTTCAGCCAGGCACAAGCTCCGGTCAGATCACCAGCATCTAGCTGCAGCCGGATAGCCTCCAGCATCAGCAACATGGTATTGACTGGCGGGCTTGTGCCTGGTGATTCTGCTGGCCCGTTCGGGATGCAGGCGTTGATTCTGTTCCAGGCTTGTTCGGGATTGCCTTGATAGCGCATGACGCGGCAGTAAGCGTAGTCAATCCATACACCCTCCCACATTGGTTGTGGAGCAGGTTGTGCTTCCGCCCAGTCGCCCTCAAGCACTCGAAGCCACTGCAGAAGAATATGACGGCTGCTGGGGTCGATACCCTCGTCGCTATCCAGGCGGAGGTGTTCCCGGCGAATTCGCTGCGCTAGCAAGCGGCGTCTGGTGAGATCGTTTGTTTCATACACCAGATTCACCCAGATCAACTCCGCCAGCTGCATGAAGGCGACCATTGATCGATACTGCAAAGCGCTGAATGCTTCGCCTGCTTTGCGAAAGGCCTGGCGGGCTTCCTCTGGTCTCGCCAGTGCCGCTGCTGCCAGCCCCAGCCCAAACCAGGTGTCGCCAACAGCTTCAGCAATCTGGCGATTCTCTACAGCGTTGGCAGTGGTGGCCAGTTCAGCCTCTGATAAAAATTGCTGTCCATTCTTTAGTGCGGCTTCAAACCGGCCAAGAACAGCCAGCCAGAGTGTCAGGTGTCCTCTGGCCGGATTGGCTTGCAGCCAGATCGACATGTTCTGAAGCTGGGCGACATTACCCGGCTCAATATCTATCGGTTCGGCGTAGATGCTCGATCGGTACTCACCTGCATCCAGCAGATCCTGAAGCGTTAATTCGTCCACGTGGGCTGCTGACTCTTCAAGCTCACGCAACCCGGCGGAGTACTCACCGGCCAGCATGAGCTCGCTCCCATGATTGCAGAGGCTGTAGGCGACAAGCATCCGGTTGTTTACCTCTCGACCGATCGCAGTGGCGCGCTCAAAGTTGATGAGGCTAGCTCCAATGTCCTGGTAGACGTAGACGAAACCAAGTCGAAGACACAGCCAACCAAGATCCCGGCGGCGTACCGGATCTCGCTCCAGGATCGCGATAGCAGCCGTATAGCGTTCGGCAGCGGTTTTCCAGGCAAATGATCGCCAGGCCCGCTCTCCTGCCTTGACCAACCATTCGAACTCTCTGGGGTCATCAGCTAACTGATAGTGACCAGCGATAATGTCCGGAGCAGGAGAGGTCTGCTGCTCAAGATGCTCTGCGATCTGTTGGTGCAGACGCCTGCGTTCTGGTAGCAACAATCGTTGATACAACACATCGCACAGTAACACGTGAGTGAACTCCAGCCGAGAGGTTCCCTGGATCTGCTTGATGATCCCGGCTTGAACGCCTTCTCGCAGAGCCTCGGTCAATGATCCTTCCGGAACTGCCAGGATTGTCTTCCACAGTTCATAGTCAAACGCCTGGCCGGCCACAGATCCTACCGACAGCAGCCTGACAGTCTGTGTTGAGATATGTTCAAGCCGCTGTTGAAGTACTTGCTCGACAAGCGGTGGTATGGAGATGTCTTCCGGTTCTGAGAACACCCATCGTTCCTCAATCGGGTGAAGCACACCGGTCTGCTCGAGGTGCCGAAGCAGTTCAATCGTAAAAAAGGGAACACCTCTGGTTTTGTCAACAAGATACCGGGTAAGCAATTGCAGGCTGGATGAATCGAGCTGATACAGACAGGTGACGAGATGTGAGATTGCTGTTTCTGGCAGGGCGGTGAGATCTATTCGGGTGGTGGACATCCCCCGGGCAAGGTCGGTTAGCACATCGGCGAATGGTGAAGTATCCGCCTGTTGATCAAGCCGGTAGGTTCCAATGATGAGAAGACGTTGATCTGACAGTCTGTTCGCACAGTAGCGCAATAGCTCCAGGCTATCCAGGTCTGCCCAGTGTAAGTCTTCCAGAACCAGAATAAGAAGAGAGCGCTGGCTGACAATTTCCCTCAGAGCTGTCCAGAATGAGGCAAAGCCACCGGTCTGGCTATGCAGGCTGCCATGCGTGGATTGACCGTGCAAGAATGGATGCAACGCATCAGGCTGGTTGGCTATGGACTGATAACGATCGATGATCTCGGTCCAAGGAGCATAGGGCGATGTGTCCGGGTGTTTGTAGCAGTGCCCGCTGAGCGAGAAAACAGGCTGGTCGGTTAAGGTATCGAGCAGATCACTAATCAGCGCCGTCTTCCCGATCCCTTCCTGACCACCAATCAAGACAAGCCGACCCCTGCCACCACTAGCGGCATGCACGTGGTCGCGGAGGAGTTGCTGCTCGGCCTTGCGGCCAACCAGCGGCGGCGGGTCAGGAATATACCTCATGTTGATACCCTCTGCGGGCACTATAACATGACTGTTCCGGAGTCAGATTCCGCTATCGGAGTCCAGACGCACCTGCGGAGCCGGTGTTTCGTTCTTCGTGCCGGATCGCGAGGCAAGTTCGACGCCGCCAAAGGCATCTATTAAGGCTCGCTGATCAGCTTTGGCCTGCCGGTCAACGGCATCCGGATCGAGGATGGAGCGGAGTTGCTCTTCAAATCTGGTGAGGGTGTTCTCGTATGCCGGGTCGGCGGCAAGATTGTTCAGCTCGTCGGGATCCTGCTTGAGATCAAACAGCTCTGGCTCGAAGCCGGCGTAGAAGATGTATTTGAAGCTGCCGCGACGGAGCATGTAGGCGGCCGATGGCGAACCATAGGCGTGATATTCAGCGAAAACGGTTCGGTCATTGTCGTTTGCCGCTGCCGCCAGCTGTAGCAATGACTGGCCGGGCAAGCTAACCGCCTCCTCGTCGTTCAACGGCGCATCGACCGCGTCGAACACCGTCGGGTACAGATCAACGAGTGAGACCGGTGTTGAACAGACGTGGTTCTGCGGGATATCCGGACCGGCCAGTAGCATCGGGATGCCAACACTTGGCTCGTAGAGCATGGACTTGCCCCAGTACCCTCGATTGCCAACCATATCGCCATGGTCACTGGTGTAGATCACCCTGGTTGAGTTAGCCAGGCCAGATACTTCCAGAGTTTCAAGTATCCGTCCGATGTTGTGATCCAGGAATGAGCAGAGGCCGTAGTACGCGGCGGTAGCCGACCTGCGCTCTGCCGCTGTGTTGTTGTCGATGCCCGGGCGGACCCCTTTGAGTTGCTCAATCCAGGGATGCAGGAAAAAGCCATCGTCTGGATGGCCAGTGGGGGGCGGCAACGATGCTTCGGCGTAGAGATCGTAAAACTCCTGCGGCACAACATAGGGAAAGTGCGGGGCAACCAACCCGACGTAGAGCACCCAGGGGCGATCGCCAGGTTCTTCCGCTCGGCGGTTGAGCCAGGCGCAGGTTTCGCCTGTTACAGCCAGGTCGTAGCGGTTGTAATCAGAGATTCCGGTGCCGGCTTCGGAAACCAGGAGTTCACCTCCATCGCGTACCGGCAATGGATCGCGTACTGAACCCCATATCTGTCCGACTCCATCGAGGATATGCATCGGGATGGTTTGCCGGTCGAATCCGGTATCATCGGTTTCGTTGCGAAAATGCAGCTTGCCGATGCTTTCGACCGGGATGCCAAGTTGCCGCAAACGATGTCCCCAGCCTGGCACGCGGCCATCGTAGGCGATGGCATTGTCCCAGTAGCCGATTTCGTGGACATACTTTCCGGTCATCATGCTGGCCCGCGAAGGCACACACAGCGGCGAGTTGCAGTAGGCTGCCGAGAAGCGTGTGCCACGGTCGGCCATGGCATCCATGTGTGGTGTCTGCACGATGTCATGACCGGCGCAACCCATCAGTCCCGGGTGGTGCTGATCGGACATGAGAATAAGCAAGTTGGTCGATGTCATTTCGCAACTCCCTCTCCAAATGAGTGCTGGAGACTAGCATGAATCCGATGGTGACGCGGGGCCAGATGCTAGACTGAGGCGCGTTTTGGATGTCTGTTTCGATCATAGCTATCGGTCACGCTCATGCGAATCATTGTGGTGCTGGTCCTGGCCGGTCTGGCCGCCACCAGCAACACCCAGCTTTTCGGGTTGCTGCTTACTTCTATTGCCGATGAACTCGACCGCAGCATCTCGCTGGTTGGCAGTTTTCGCATCTTCACCTCACTCTCGGCGATGATCGGCGCTCTCGTGCTGACCAGAGTTGCCGACCGGTTCATTCGCAAGCGGCTGATGATGTTCGGGTTTGTGTTGCTGATTGCATCCTCGCTGGTGGCGGCGACCGCGACGACGCTGCCCCAGTTTTTCATCTACTTCGTTCTGGGCGGTTTCGCCGATGTGTTGCTGTTCTCGACGATACTCGTGGCCGCCAGCGACTATTTCGAGGGTCATGATCTCGAGCGGGCAAATGGCTTCGTCATCGGCTCGTTCGCCCTGCCAGGGTTTGTTGTCGTGCCGCTGGCGGGCGTGATTTCGGACGAGGTGAGCTGGCGGGCTGCCTATCTGTTGTTGACCGGTCTGGCAGTCATGGCCATCCTCGTGGTGCTTTTTCTGTTGCCGGAGGTCGAGCCAAGCCGTGATGGTGAGTCGATGACGTTTCGGACCCAGATCCGGGTGCTGGCCGGTCATGCCGGTCTGGGCTGGATCGTGCTGGGCAATGTGGCGCGTTTTGCGATGCTCACGATCCTGATGCTCTACACCGCCTCATTTGTGATTGATCGCTATGGTCTGTCTGATGCTGGCGCGGGGCTTTTCGTCGGGGCGGTGTCGCTCGTCGGCATGTTTATCGCGTTCTCCAGCGGCTTTATCATTGAACGGCTCGGTTTGTGGCGCGTGCTCATTCCTGGCGGGGTCGTCCTGGCCAGTACGTTCTTTCTCGGTTTTACCCCGCAGTGGGCGCTGGCAATCTCCGGATGCTTTCTGATTCTCTCAGCAGGAGTGCTCTGGATGCAAGAGAACGCGGCCCTCGGCACGCTGATCCGGCTTGCTGGTCGGGACCGTGGCGCGGCGACGGCGGTCAACGAGTTTGGCGCGGGAATTGGCACACTCAGCGGCACCGGGTTAGGGGCGCTGGTCATCGCGTTCGTTGGCTTTAGCGGACTGGGTATCCTCAGCGCCGTCATCGGTATTGCTGGTGTAATCGTCACCAATGTTGCCCTGCGATCGCTGAAACGCACGCGCCAGATAGCAACGAGCGAAGCCGCCAGTTGACGCTCGCAGGCCTGTTGAATCGGGCGGTGTCGCCTGCAACCGGGTACGATAGCAGCGGCCAGCACCGTGTCAGGTGTTCTGGATGGGTTCAGGAGGAGATAGATGAATCAGGAAGAACTCGTTGCTTCAATAATTGATATTCCACTGGTAAAGAGGTTCCCACCGCTGGTGTTTCTCCCGTTCTTACTGTTCGGATTTATCCTGCACTTGCTCCGGCCATGGAAGATCTTCCCAAATCGCGTCCCCGGTCATCTGCTCGGCTGGCCACTCATCGGGGTTGCGATCGCCATCGCTGGCTGGGCAGAGCGGACTATGGAAGCTGCCGATGAAAGTCCGCTCAGCGAAATCCCGACCGAGACGCTCGTGACTGGCGGGCCGTTCAGCTACAGCCGGAATCCGATCTACATCAGTATCATCATGATCTACACCGGCATTTGTTTTGTTCTGAATTCTTACTGGCCACTCACCTTTCTCCCGCTGCCATTTAAGATCATGGATCACGGAATCGTTCCCCGGGAAGAACAGTATCTCGAATCAATGTTCGGAGAAGAATACCGGTCGTATCAAAGCCAGGTCGGGCGATGGGGGGTAGGAAGGTAGGGATTAGGGACTAGAATAACAAGTTCGGTCTTCGATTTACTAATCCCTGGTCCCTAACCCCTATTCCCTCTCTTCACCCTTATACTTAGCGAAATTGCGGAATGGGACGTTTCGAAAGGTAAAAACAGATGGCAATGAAGATCGTCGTACCGTTGGATATGTCGGAGATATCAGAGACAGCATTGCCTCTGGCTCAGGCGCTGGCAGGAGAGACCGGGCTGCAAACCATCCTGGTATCGGTTGTCGATGTGCCGGATGAGTTTATGTCCTGGGTGCGTGATTCCAGCGCGTCCGAGGAGCACGCCGAACAGCAGGATCGGCTGAAGAAATATCTGGAAGGGAAGGCAGCCAACTTCACGAGTGAAGTTGAGACCGTCATCCTCGAGGGGCGGCCGGCTCAGCAACTCGTCCAGTATGTCGACCAGATAGAAAGCCCGATCGTGATGATGGCCAGCCATGGCCGGACCGGATTCAAACGGCTCACCGTCGGCAGCGTGACGGCCAGGGTCGTTCACAGCATCGATTGCCCGGTTGTCGTCACCAGAGCCAGCAATCCGGACGCGCCAACACGGCAAGTTGACTGGATATCGACGGTGCTGGTCCCGCTCGATGGGTCGGCGTTTGCCGAGAAGGCGTTGCAAACCGCCGATGCGCTGCTGGGAGACATCGAAGGTATCGAATTCCACCTGCTGCGGATTCCGGAATCGGTGAGCTGGCAGGCAACGCCCTACGGCGGAGTCGCCGACTACCAGGCAATCGAGATGTATATGGAAGCAGTTCACTCGGAATCGACCGATTACCTCAAGAAGGTAGCTGCCGAACTGGAGAGCCGTGGACGGAAGGTCAGCTGGGAAGTTGCCGAAGGACTGGTTTCTGACACCATCCACGAAGTTGCCGATCGAACCAATGCCGACCTGATTGCCATGTCGAGCCACGGTCGGACCGGATTTAGACGGTTCTTCATGGGTTCGGTGGCCGAGCGTGTTCTCAATGAAGCTGCCGTGCCGGTCATGATGATCGGTCCGGGGATGGTAGAGGACGACGAATAAGCGCAGCGTCTGCTTGGCTGCTCGTACAAGCCTCGTGTAGTGCATCCCTTCGATTGATACGGATGGCTGGCAGTGGTCTCATCGCGCCACACTTCGGTTCGAACGGCGGCATACCCGCTCCAGCTAGAGGTCAGAGAGGCTTCTCGTCAACATTCATGGTTGATTCGTCAGAACACATCACGGGAGTAGGCCCGCTACTCGAAACCAAGCTTTTTATCCCGACTCCGCGTACCGGTCTGGTTGCTCGTCCAAAACTGGTTGAACGGCTGGATCAGATTACTGACGTAAAGCTGATCCTCATCTCCGCACCGGCGGGCTTTGGCAAGACTACGTTGCTGGCGGAATGGCTGGCTACCCCTCGAAACCAGGGACAATCCGTCGCCTGGATTTCACTTGACCCAACCGATAATGATCAGATTCTCTTCCAGTCCTATTTCATTTCGGCGTTGGTGAAGGCATTGCCGGGGATGAGTGACGGCACGCTTTCCCTGCTTCGTTCACCTCAGCCACTGCCGATCGAGATGGTCATGAC
>CAZNYB010000070.1:0-22520 GCA_964577155.1 uncultured Thermomicrobiales bacterium
GGTATTTAACCTGAACAGGTAGACTATTCGTAGCAAACTGGAGGGCAATGCGCACGACACTGCACCGTATTTCAACATCGCCTCAACGAGGCCGGTCCGTCGTCGAATCCTGGCTTCAGGATGGCATTGCTGTCTGGACGGCAGAAGGACGTATTACTGTTGAATCCGCCGCCGGTTTGCGGCGAGATCTGGAAAAACCTGCCATTCAGGAGGTGATGCCACACCTCGGAGTGCATGCCGGAATTGCCCTGGTTATCCCACTGCCGTTTGCCAGCCTGGCCCGATTTCTCTGGACGCTGTCTCTGCTGGCCTTCGCGACCCTGCGGTTTTTCATTGGTCGCATTGACCGATTTTCCTGGAGCCATGCCGCGTCGATTCACTCGCCGCTGGTGATGCTGATTGGCATTTTGCCGGTTGTAGGTTCGCTCGCCTATCTGTTCTCAGCTCCGGTCCGATCAAACCGGCTTCTGCTGCGGGTGAGCCTGGACACCGCGCTGGTTCGCGTGCCCTGGAATCTCTATGAACGCCTGCGGCTTCGGAGCCTTATTGCCTTGCCGGCGCCAGAAACACATCCACCGAACCGGTGATCGTCTGTCTCTGGCATGTATAGCCTACTCGCAGGCGGCCTCCATCACCCGCAGGAAATTCAACCCCAGTATTCCTCTGATATCGACTTCGCTGTAGCCTCGTTCGAGCAATCCGGCGGTCACGTTCGGCATCATGGTGATGTTCTCGAACTGCGGTGGGTAGACGATATCGTCAGTGCGCGGCGACTCGCCCTCGAACGTAAGAAAATCCACGAAATCTGGTCCTAGCGCCACCTGCTCAACGCCAATCAGGTTGGCTACATAGTCGAGATGATCGAGCATTTTCTCTAGCGATGCCTCCTGGACGTCGTCGCTGATGAATGCCGCCACACCGTTGATTCCAACATAGCCTCCGGTCCCAGCGATTGCCCGCAGTTGTTCGTCATCGAGATTTCTTTTGTGGCTACAGAGCGCCATTGCGTTGCTATGGGATGCGACGACAGGTCCGTCGCTCGTTTCGATCGTGTCCCAGAACGATTTCGGCGTCAGGTGTGAGACATCGAGCATGATGCCTAGCCGGTTGCACTCGCGGACATACTCCCGGCCACGTTCGGTGAGACCGCCGTTCGATTCGATTTCACCGACCCCTTCGGCGAGCATATTGCGCTGGTTCCAGCAGAAACCGATATTTCGGACGCCGAGGTCGTAGAAAACTCGAACCGCGCCGGCCGTTCCCTGAATACACTCAGCGCCTTCAATCGCCAGCAGGAAGGCGATTTTGCCGTCAGCGACGGTTGCCTCGATGTCAGCGCGGTTTCGGCACCACTCGATCTCTGGCGTTTCGGCGACATCGTCCAATCCTGCGCCGAGGATCTGGAACGCCCGGGTCGTTGCCCTCTCTGGTTTGTAAACGTCTTCCGTGAAGATGGTCGCAACGACGGCGTTTACCCCGCCAGTTTGCCAGCGAGGCAGATGGATACGCCTGAGCACCTCGGTCTCGCCTGCCAGGCGACGCACAGCTACATCGTTGAGCACATCTGAATGGGTGTCGATCACGATCGCATCCTGATGAAGCAACCGGGCTGGGCTGATATTCATGTATTCTCCTCTTTTTCGTTATCTTTACTCACTCGATTGCGGTGTTTCAGCTTGTTATTCCGTCTGACTGTCCCAGCAGGCGCGGCAGAGGCGGGAAATCGTTCGTACCGCCGCCGTATAGCCGGGCACGCCACCCGGTAGTTCAGCCGGAAAGCCGTCTGTATACACGCAGAGAATGAATGCTGGCTCACCATCGCGAAAGATGATCCCGGCATCATTGCGGTTGCGTGCTCCTTTTCCCGTTTTGTGGGCTACGACTGTGCCTTCAGGCAGTTCTGCCGGAAGCCGGTCCGTCAGTTTCTGCCAGCTGAGGATGTCCAACCCGAGCTGGCACAGTTCGGTCGTCGTGCCAAGTTCGCCTGCGACAGCCGGATCCAACGTTCCTCTGAGAATGAGATCGAGCAGGAGTCCTACATCTCTCGCTGTCGTCGTATTTGTCTCATCGACAGGATGATCTCTAGCCAGGTTTCCTGGCGGAATGCCGTGGCGGTGCATGGTGTTGTGCATGCCGATCGAGCGAGAGAAGTCATTGACATAATCTAGTGTCATCATGTCGGCGACCGTTCCGGTGCAGGTGTTGTCGCTGACGATGATCATCATGACCAGCGCGTCTCGGAAGGTGATCTCGAAACCGGGCGTGAGGTACTGAAAACAACCAGAATTATTATCCTGATATTTCGCCTGAATGGTAACTGACTGGTCGAGCTGAAATCGGCCTTCGGTGACGGCTTTCATAGCCGCCATCATGATCGCGATCTTGCGAGTGCTGGCAGATGGCACGATGACATCGCCCTCGCGGTCCGCCTCCAAGCCAGTCTGCAAATCCTTGAAGTACCAGCTTGTCGTAAACGGCTGGCTGTCGCAGATGTCGTTGAGTGTCGCTTCAAGAGTAGCCACTGCTGATCTTCCTTTCAGTCGTCGGATCTCTCCTGTCAATATAGATCAGAATATGGGGTAGGGAAGTTGCTGTAAACACCCGAACATGGGTTCTGGGTTTCGTCAGGGAGAGCGAAGAATACCACCCTTTCACACACATGATGAGATACTGAGGAATGTCGGCGACAGGTCGACAAGACAGAGGCAGGAGAGGTAATGACGAAATCACCGTTGCGGGTTGGCGTGATCGGTCTGGGCGCAATTGGTCAGGGTGTACATCAGATTGGCACAGAGCGATTTCCAGATGAACTGGTTATCGTTGGCGCGCTTGTGAAAAATCCAGGCAAGCAAAGACCTGAAAGTAGCCCGAAGATCGTCAGCTCGCTGAGCGAGTTGCTCTCGGAGGATCCAGACGTTGTCGTTGAAGCGGCGGGGCATGAGGGTCTGATCGCATTCGGCTCGGGCGTGCTGCGGTCGGGCCGCGACCTCTACTTTGTCGCGGTCGGCGCGCTGGCGGATCCAGAATTCGAAGCGGAACTCCGCCAGGCGGCAATAGATGGCGAATCCCAGGCTCGGATTGTCTCTGGCGCGCTTGGCGCGCTCGACGCGATATCCGCCGCCAGTATCGCCGGAATATCGAACATTACTCACACCTCCCGAAAACCGCCCGCCACATTGCTTGATAGCGAGGATGCCGGAGATCTCAGCGGTCCAGTAGAGATCTTTCGTGGAACGGCGCGGTCTGGCGCGCTTGAATTCCCGGAGAGTTTCAATGTTGCCGCGGCTGCAAGCTGGGCAGCAGGAGGTCTCGAAAAGTCTCAGTTGCGGGTGTTTGTGGATCCGGCGGTGAATCGAAATATGCACGAGGTCGTCGTCGAAGGGGAGTTTGGAAACATGCGGTTCGAGATCGCCAACCGGCCGAGCAAACTCAACCCGAAAACTGGCGGGCTGGTGCCGATGAGCATCGTGCACCAGTTGCTGATGCGGCGTGCTCCAATCGTTGTTGGATAGTGAGTGGATCTCATGCAACTGACCAGGTTCAAGGCGCTTACATTCGACTGCTACGGGACACTGATCGACTGGGAGGCTGGCATTCTGGCTGCCCTGCGGCCGTGGACAGAACGGCATCAGGTTAGCTTGAACGACGCACAACTCCTGACACTCTTCGCCGAATCCGAGACCAGACACCAGCAGGCGGAACCTGATGCGCTCTATCCGATTATTCTCAGCCATGTATTCAATGACATCGCTGAACGGTGCGGGATCAAGCCGGGGCCTGGTGACGCTGGCCGGTTTGCTGGATCGATTCGTGACTGGCCTGCTTTTCCAGACAGCCGGTCGTCGTTGACCTATTTGAAGGATTACTACCGATTGGCGATTATCTCGAACATTGACCGTGAGTCGTTTCGCTACAGCAATGACAAACTTGGCGTTGAATTTGATCTCATCGTCACTGCCCAGGATGTTGGCTCATACAAACCTGATCCGCGCAACTTTCAGGTGATGATTGATCGTCTTGCCGAGATCGGAATCGAACGGGATCAGATTCTGCACTGTGCCCAGAGTCTCTATCACGATCACCTGCCAGCCAGGACAATGGGTCTGGCGACCTGCTGGGTAAATCGCTATGCAGGACGAGCCGGCGCAACACCGTCAGTCGAAGACGTTGAGGTTGACTTCGAAGTGCCGGATCTGGCTGCCCTGGTGCATCAGCACCGGCAGGAAATGGCTTGATCCGGTTAGGGATGTCGCTGGCGCACTAGTTCAACATTTCATTTCATAGAAGTACTGGCAGAGACGGCTCGATTGATTGTAGGAGAGAACACAAGGTTACCTGTTCCACCTAAATCATGGTAAGCACCGGCGTTTCGTATGGAAGAAATCAACTTCCACGCCTGACGCTCCTATGTCATTCCGAGCGGAGGCTTCCGAAGTCGAGGAATCCGAGAGCCAAGATCGCCGAAAAGTGACAACCGCATCGCAATCGAGCGCAAAGTAGGGTATTTCGTATGAAGAAGCAGCGGAACGTAGCCCAGGAGCACCTTGATGCCCCTCGAATGGTTGGCCATTGGATCCTTCGACTCCGAAGACTACGCTCAGGATGACATCGTCATCGGTTATCTCCTTAGATATCTGGCCCTTACTGATAATTAGGTGGAACAGGTGACACAAGGATCTCCCCTACGAAAAGACGTCGGTTCTTTTTTAGGACTGCACTATGATCGGATGTTGTCGAGTCCCTTCAACTCCAGCGCCAGCATTACTTCAGCAGGTGGAAAGCACTCCGTTTCGGTGCAGGCCTGGTAGCTGATCCGGATATTCAATTGCACATCGCCGGTGTTGTTCGTCAGTATTGCTGGCAGGACGCATCGAAATTCGCCATCAAAGACCTGAAACTGCTCATCTAGCCCGGCTACCCGGTAGGGTCGCGGTTCTGGCAGTTCCAGCTGTCCGGTCTCCAGATCTTCCAATGGTTCGATCTCAACTTCCAGCGGGTAGTAGCCATCTGGGATCGGCTTGCCGTAGACGTGTAGCCCTGGCTGCACCTGAAAGCCTAGCTGGATCTGCAGTTTCTGGTAGGGGCGGTAGGTTTCAGCCGCGGTCCAGGCGGCAACCGAAAGCTCGGGAGTCTGTGCCTGTGCCCTGGCCCCAGCGCGCTGGCTCTCCTCGCCGAACGAAGCATCCAGCAGGTCGATGGCCGTCGGCCGAACCCGGTAACTCTGCTCGAAGACTTTGCTCTGAACGATTCCGTCTTCATCAAGAATAAAGCTGCCAGGGTAGGGCACACCGACGTGCCGGTCGGCGAGCTGGATGCCATAGTAGCCGTGTTGCTCTTCCAGATGCTCGTTTAGCAACCCGAGCCGTTTTATTTCTACACTGCCTTCGTCGGAGAGCAGCGGATAGCTGATCTGTTGTCGTTCGCTGAAATCCGCCAGGATATCCACCGGATCATAGCTGATCGCGAACACTGCGATGTTTGCCGCTTCATAATCAGCAAGGTTCTCCTGCAGCTCGACGAGCTGGGTCTTGCAGAACGGTCACCAGCTGGCGCTGCGGTGGAAGAGCACGAGCTCTCTTCGGCCGTTGCGTGTTTCATGAATATTCACAGGATTCCCGTGCTGGTCCGGCAGGTTCAGGTCCGGGAACCGGTTACCGACGGCAGGACCTATCTCGTCATAGTTCAATGTCGTAGTCGTCGGACTCAAACTGCTCACGTTGGTCATCGCCTTTCGCACACTCGTGTTATTTAACAGCCTTGAGAGTGTACCTGTCCGCGCCGTAAAAGGTAGCTTGAAAGTGACAAGGCTTGAAGACAGTTTGGCTGCAGGCTACGATGTAATCTCTGAACCGTTGCTCACGGGATGGAAACGCTATGCCGGTATCTGAATCAAGTTCAGCGCTGATCTATGATGCCCTTAAAGCCTGCAACGTCGAAATCATCTCGGCGCTGCCGGAGACCTGGTTGGTGCACCTGGTCCGGATGGGCGATGAAGATCCGGAGATGAAGCTGATTCGGCTGGCAAAAGAGGAGGAAGGCGTCGGTATTTCGGCCGGCGCGCACCTGGCCGGGGTCAAATCTGCCATGCTGATGCAAAATCACGGATTTCTCGCCAGCATCAACGGCATCGTCTCGCTGGCTCACCTCTACAAGATCCCATTGTTGATGCTGATCAGCTACCGGGGTGAGTTTGGAGAGCCGGACCCCTGGCAGACTCAGGGTGGCGGAGCGACGCTGCCGGTGCTCGACGCGTTGGGCATCCCCTGGGTTCGCCTTGAGGATCAGGGGCATGTGTTCCACCGCATCTCTGAAGCACAGAAACTGGCGGAAGCCAGCCACAAGCCGGTTGCCTTGCTGCTCTGCCGTGATCTGATGTGGGAGGACTGATGCTGAGAATCGACGCCCTGGAAGCTGTCTACTCCGATCTCGACGAGTGCGTTGTCGTGACGATCATGGGGGCGGTTTCGGCAGAGTTGCAATCTCTTGGCCACCGACCGAATTTCTTCTATTTGCTGCATGCGATGGGGCTTGCCTCATCAATGGGTCTCGGGATCGCGTTGAGCAGACCGGAACTGAAGGTCGTCGTCTTCGACGGCGACGGGTCGGTGCTGATGAACCTCGGCTCGCTGACCACAATGGCGCGTTACAAACCGGACAACCTGGTGCACGTTGTTTTTGACAACGAAAATTTGCTGTCCGTCGGCGGGTTTCCGACCGCGACAGCAACCGGGAGCGATATTGCCGCTATGGCGGAAGGCGCCGGTGTTCCGAAAGTTGTCAGCGTCGATAGCCTGGATGCATTCACCCAGGCGTTCCAGTCAGCGCTGGGAGGCAACGAGATGACGACACTGGTTGCGAAAGTCGAACCGATCGGTCCTCCGGTGTACCTGACCGATCTTCAGATGCTAGAGAACCGCTATCAATATCAACGCTATTTGCGAGAAATTCGCCAGGCTGAGTGACGAATCTCGAGAGTAGAAAGGACCGGGAACGACATGTCTACTGTGCTTGAAGGAGTCATATCGGGATTAGCGGACGGCAGTCTCAAAGTCGTGGATCTTTCAGTGCCGCTTGGACCAGATACACCGGTTATTGAATTGCCGGATATGTTCGCCCCCTCGCCGCCGTTGTCCATCGAGCTTATCTCGAGATATGACGATGCCGGTCCAGCCTGGTACTGGAACACCATCCGGCTCGGCGAACATACCGGAACTCATTTCGACGCGCCGGTGCACTGGATCACCGGCAAGGATTTGCCGAACAACACAACCGACACCCTGCTGCCGTCACAGTTTGTCGGGCAAGGTTGTGTCCTCGACTTTTCGGCTGAATCGGCGGCGGATGCGGACTTCCTGCTTACTCCAGCCCACATCCTGGCCTGGGAATCCAGACATGGCCAGATCCCGGCTGGAAGCTGGGCGCTGTTTCGCACGGACTGGAGCAAACGGACAACACCGGAGGCGTTCTTCAACGCCGACGAGAATGGTCCACACACACCCGGTCCAAGCAAGGAGGCGGTGGAATTTCTGGCAGCTGAACGGGATGTGCTCGGGTTTGGAGTCGAGACGGTCGGCACTGATGCTGGTCAGGCCGCCATGTTCGAACCGCCGTTTCCAGCGCACACGATATTTCACGGAGCAGGGAAGCTCGGGTTAGCCAGCCTGACCAATCTCGATCAGCTGCCGCCGACCGGTTCGTTGATCATCGCCGCCCCGCTCAAAATCGTTGACGGCAGCGGCAGTCCGGTACGGGTGATCGCCATCGTCGGCTGAGCCACGCCTCGTTATCACTATACGTACAGGTTATCCTTAAGCTAGAGACGCTGACCGGATAAACAGGAACACAATATGGCCTACAAGGCAACGCATGACATGGTCCGGCGGGTGATGCCGCTGATTGAACATCTTGCCGACAGCCGGATCGACAAAGCCCGGCTTGTTCAGTACCTGGCGGCATCATTTGGCGTGGACCTCGGAATCATCGAGATCGTCTCCGACGAGGAAAGGGACGGCGTACGCACGATTACCTACCGGGACCGGGTGAACGGCAACGAGAGTACGCTTCAGTATCCGAAGGTGTTGCCCGTTGATCTGGAGCCGCTGGTTCTTGCCGAGTACAAACGGCTGGCGGTTGATAAACCGCTGACGAAGATGGATCGATCACTCTTTGACCGGTTGTTTAAAGCCAGCCACTGTGACCGGTGCCGTTACCAGGGATCTGGCTACAACCAGTTTCACAATGAGTGTCATTTTGCCGGCTACCCGGTGAATTTCGAACCTGCCGCGGATCTATAGCGGGTCGGCGACTCCCGTCACCTGCATCGCCGCCCGGGTGATCTCAGCGATCAGGTCTTCACCGCGCCGGTCGCTCGAGACACCGCTGCAAAATACGGCGACAACAAGCGTGCCTTCCGGAGATTTGATGAAGCCAACGTCGTTGACGATACCCGCCAGCGACCCGGTTTTGCTGCCCCAGCTGACCAACTTTGACTGAGGAACATAACGCCCCGTTCGCCGGAGATTTTGCTGTTTTTTGAGCATCTCCAGCATGGCTTCGCAGGACGAAGCAGAAGCGGCATCACCGTCCAGAATTCTCTTCAACACCAGTGCATAGTCATCCGGAGTAGCCCAGTTCTCCTGTTCGCCGTCAACAGCCGTGCGACCCGCCATCTTACGTCCGAGCACCGACTGCTGCATGCCAAGGTTTTGCATCGTGGCAGTGACTAGCCGCATATCGGCAATATCAATCAGGATATTTGTGGCGGTGTTGTCGCTGATGCTGATCGTCAGGTAGATAAGATCGTTGATCGTTAGTTCCAGTCCCTCGTGCAGATGGAGAAGGACACCACTGCCCGGCGTTTTGTCTTCGGCTGTCAAGACATGGATGTCGTCTGGAGTTGCTCGGCCTTCATCGAACATGCGGTAGATTTCAATCATCAGCGGAATTTTGACGGTGCTTGCGGCTGGAAACTGTCTGTCTCCGTACTGGCTCCACACCTGGCCGTTCGGCGCAATGATGCTTACGCCGACGATCTCATTCAGGTTTGCCTTTCCAGCTGCGTCTGCTACCGGTGTCCAGTTGGTCGCCATCTCAACTCCTCTTTTTCATCTGACTCGATCAAGTCTTTGTTGTGCCGATTCGGGCACCGGTTCGATTCTGACAGTTTCTTACAGGATGGACAATGCATCCGTCCTGGCGCCTGCCGTGTGGACTCAATTGCGTGGAAGCGACGGGTAGCTTCAGGCGTGTGCCCGGTGGGTAAAGCGTCGGAATTCGTCTCGCAGCGCCTGTTCACGATCTTCCAGCGGCTTTGGAACGAGTGAACCTTCAACGACGACAACCACAAGTAAGAATGCGGCAAAGGCTGTGATGGTCGTCAGGATCATGCCGAACTGGAAGCCTTTCAGGAATGAATCCTGGGCTATCTCCAGTAGCTGGTCGGCAGTACTGGCATCATACTTTGAGGTGATCTGACTTGCTGTGTCTGTGCCGATGAGCAGTCCCTGCAGCGATTGCTCCTCGGAGCTCGTAAGCGTGATGCCGGCTTTAGCGGCGTCATCGCTGAGTTGCCGTACCGATGTCGCCGAAAATATGGCTGTCGCCAGAGCCAGGCCAATCATCCCGCCGGCGAGGTTGAACATGTAGACGATGCCGCCCCCCAGGCTGGTCTGGTCATCACGGAGCCTGGAGAGTGCGTTCGTCGTTGCTGAAGAGAAGAACATGCCGATGCCGATCCCGGCGAAGACCATGCCGGGCACCAGCCAGCCCAGTCCAGCATCATCTGGAATGATGACGAGGGCAAGCGGACCAAGCGTCAGGAATAGCGCGCCGATTGCCATGGTGAGTTTTGCGCCGATACGGTCGTAGACGCTTCCAGCGATGAATGAAACTACGGCGAAAACAACCATCATCGGGAGCAAGCCCAGACCGGACTCCAGCGCTGAGTAACCAAGGAATTTCTGCATGTACTGAGGCAGATAGAGCAGGGTGACGAAGAAAACCGGTGAGATGAGTGCCAGGGCGACGCAGATCACGGTGAATTGCCGGTTGCCCATGACGGTCCGTGGGACCAGCGCTCGTTCTCCCACTCGCCGTTCGACGAACACGAAGACGGCGAGACAGACAACTGCGACAGCCAGACTGAGCAGGATCTGCCAGCTTGTCCAGCCAACGGCAGCCGACTGGTCGAGGGCGAAGAGCAGCGCCAGCAACCCGATCGAAAGCAGCGCGCTTCCGGCGTAGTCGATCTCATCATCGCGCTCGTTTTTGGCGTCTGCTGGTATAGCACGCCAAACGACGAGAGCAGTGATGAGAGCGATCGGCAGATTGATATACAATACCCAGCGCCAGCTGAGAAACTCTGTCAACACTCCGCCGACGAGTGGTCCGATTGCCTGACCGATCCCGGCTACGCCGATGATGAACCCACCGGCTAAACCAGCCTTGCTTTTTGGTAACAGGGCGTAGGTCATTCCCAGGGTCGCCGGCCAGATCAACGCGCCGCCGATGCCCATCAATCCCCGCATGACGATCAACAGGTAAATGTTTGGCGCAAATCCGCCAATGAAGGACATGACACCGAAGATAATCGCGCCGACGAAGAACATACGCCGCCGGCCGAACATATCGTCGATTCGCCCACCGGTGATAATCAGGACGGCAAAGACCAGGGCGTAAGCGTTGATGACCCACTGGACGGTCGAGATATCGGAGTCAAAGGTCTGCTCGATCTCTGGCAAGGTGACATTCATCGCCGAGAAATCATTGGTGATGATCAAGAGGGCCAGCCCCATGGCAAGCATGCCAACCATCATTACGCCGGTAATGCGATCATCCGTTGCCATCTATCCCCCAAAGTCAAAAGTCGATTTTTGATTTTTTACGGTAATCGGAAGCACTAAGCATGTCAACCGATTTCATGAACGGTGTGCAAACCGTAGAGATGCCATTGAGGATTGAGCAGGAGGAACGTATTTGATACCCGTTGGAGCTTCGTCCAAAATAGTGAAGTTGGTGTCCGAAACCGCACGGTCTGTGCCGATCTCATCACGAAGGCAGCAAAAACAGTGAGCCACCAAAAGCAAAGTTTCATTCACGACCGGGCAACCGGAATGCATGCCATGGAGCTTGGCACGCTGACTGGTTGGGATTTTGATGACCCGAGTTATGAGTGGCGCAGGCTATTCTCCGAATTGCTCGGAACTTTCTTCCTCGTGCTTGTTGCGGCGGGTGCAGGGGTTATTGACGCTCAATCGGGTGGAATGATCGGGCGCGCTGCCGCGGTAAGCGCACCAGGATTGATGGTCATGGCGATCATTCTGTTTATGGGCGCGGTTTCTGGTGCACATCTCAACCCGGCTGTCAGCATTGCTTTCGCGGCAAGAGGCGATTTCCCGTGGCGTCGTGTTCCGGGATACATCATTGTTCAGCTGATCGGCGCGACACTCGCCTGTCTGTTTTTGTGGGCGGTAGTCGGTGATTTCGGGATGCTCGGGGCAACTGAGCCTGGAGCTGGCGTCACCAATCTCGAGGCGATGTGGATGGAGGTTGTGCTCACCCTTGGGTTAGTAAGTGTCATTCTTGGCACAGCATCAGGAGCACAGAACGTCGGTGTGATGGGTGCTCTGGCTGTTGGTGGCTATATCATCCTGGCCGGGCTCTGGTCGAGTCCGATAAGCGGGACTTCAATGAATCCAGCTCGTTCATTTGGTCCTAATATGGCAAATCTGGATTTTTCACACTACTGGGTGTATGTCGCCGGTCCAATTGCTGGCGCTCTGCTTGCGGTTGCTTTCGCGTTGATTCTCCGTGGCCCCGGCGGCGGCACAACCGGCTCCACCGCGGCTCAAGGCAGATTGGGCGAAGTGGAGACGACGATCGATCAAAATGACACAATCTAGAATCGAACTTGACCGCTAGCTAGAATGTGCAGTTCCTGGAACTTAATTTGAAGTCTGATATCCAGGGGCGTACGGGATGTTCCCTGACTTTATGCTCGCCTTGAACGATGCGTAGTCCCGTTCGTTCTGATCGGCGTATCTGGCTGCGAACTCACCGATTGCGTGATCAAAGACCGTACCGGATCCGAGGTACCCGGCAATTCTGGTGGGATCACCCGAACGGGCATGCGCCCGTGCCAGCGTCCAGCCACAGAGGCGACCGTACCCTTCGAGACCTTGCGGCGAAAGCTTTTCGACGTCCACCGAACCTTTCATATTCTTGAGCTGACGCCAGTAGTAATACCGGCCTCGGACGCTCTCGGACCAGCCCAGAAAAATATCGCTCTCTGCCTGCATCAGCCGCTGACCTTCAACGACCCGTTGCCCCTGGTTTTCATAGGGGCTTGACGATAGTTGGGCTGCCAGGACTGAATTGGAGGCTTCCTTGATCTGCAGGAACAATGGATCACTGTTATCTAGCCCGACAAGGAGGACGATAAAGCATCGCGTGCCGACACTGCCAACACCGACCACCTTCAGTGCGATGTCTACTGGTCGGTACCGCTGAAGAAGTAGCTGCAAGTTGTCCGGCAGGCTGGTGCAATAGGTCGCGAAACTCTCACGAACCAGGTCGTTCAGATCGTCTGGTTTGACGCTGTCAGGCAGGCTATCGAATGGAACGATAAACGGTGGATCATCCACTATCCGGTAGGCGCCGTCGACGACGTGAGCAAGTTTTGACAGTTCTCGGAGGTTGTCTCGAGAGCGGGCTCTTTTTTCGAATTTTCGTATCCGTTTTTTGGTTCTTTTGTTCTTCGACGATTCCATCACAGCCAGAATGTCGTTGGCTCGGATGACCGAATACCAGACCTCGCGATACGGCATTGTTGCAAAGGTTGCCATGGCCTCGCGGTATGTTTGCACTGTCCTGCGAGTTGCCTTTTTTCCGTCAGAGTCGTGAAATCCGTTCTGTCGCGAGGCAATAACAATGCTGGTCGCCAGCCGTTTGAGGTCCCATTCCCAGGGGCCGGTTAGTGTCTCATCAAAATCGTTAACATCGAACACCAGTTCTCGGTCTGGCGAACCAAATGCGCCGAAATTCGACAGATGGGCGTCACCGCAGAGTTGTGCGACAAGTCCGGTGACCGGTGTGTTCGCAAGATCAGCCGCCATGATATTTGCCCCGCCGCGGTAGAACGCAAACGACGATTCACTCATCCGGCCATTTCGGATCGGGACGAGCCAGGGAAGCCTGGAATCATCCTGGTCGCTGAGCAACTCAACCGGGTCTGGCCGATCGGCTGGAGGGGACCACTCGCCGTGACTGGATCGTGGAACCTGCTTTCGCAGGTCTCTGCCAGATTTGCGTCGGTCTGCGACGGATTGCCCTGCGCTACTGCTCATCTGATGGTCCCTTAGTCCTTCTCTGAAGTTCTCTTCAACACGTTGGCGATCGCGTTGCAAACGATGCCAGAAAGCGGAATCTGTTTTGATGACGTTGCCTATTCAGCTAACGGACCGTCACCCACGTACAATGCATCTGTTCAGACTGACTGCCGTGCCACACAGAAGTTTTCCATAATACATTGGGTAGGTTCGTGACACAAAAAGCAGATCTGCGGAAATCTACAGTAAGACACGACACGAATCACACACAAAGCTAATTCAGAATGAAGACACGATGCATATAGCTGACCTGATCATGCTCTACGAATACAACTGCTGGATGAACGACCAGATACTGGCTACAGCGGCCAGAGTGACTTCCGAACAGTTCACCGCTCCAACGGATCTTACACCGCGAAGCTTGCAGGAGAACCTGGTACATATTCTCGACGTCGAGTGGAGCTGGCGGGAACGGGCTTCAGGCGCGCCTGAAGAGATCTGGATCGTTGAATTGGAGCTGGCCGATTTTCCAGATATTGAATCGATTAAAAAGCGCTGGGAGCAGGAGTCAGCTACCATGCGTAGCTACCTGAGCAACCTCACCGATGCGGAGCTTCAAGCTCCGTTCCAGCTTCGAGACGATCATCAGATTCCGCTCTGGCAGATACTCCTCCACGCCATCAATCACGGCACGCTCGCTCGGGTCGAGGCTGCGGTGTTGTTGACACACTACGAGCATTCGCCTGGCGACCTTGACTTTCTTGATTTTGTCGACCCCAGGTAGCCATTACTTGATTCTCCGATGCAGTCCGGATGATGCCAAGATCGTGCGTATATCGCGCATTGAGTTTGGTGAGGAGTGCTATCGGGATCTCATGAGATCCCGATAGCACAGTTCGACGTTGAAATAGTCAGGCTGACTGCGATTTCACGGTCGCTTCTGGCTGTGTCACGGCGTCCATTTGCCCCGTCGCTAGCGGTAGCCGCATCAGCAGCAGCGGACTGTCGTCCGCGGCAACCCGGCAGTATCGCTCGAACCCGCACCCGAGACACCGGTGGGTGATCTCCTGTCCACCATTCGGTCGGAACGACGTCCGGACCGGTTCCATGAGTGACCGGCAGGTGCTCGATCTATCGCCAGGCGTCTTGCCATCGACGTGCAGGGAATACAGACACGCCGGACAGTGGTTCCGGTGCCTCCCCCCGCTCGGCGGTGCGCCGACGAAGGATTTGCATCGCTTGCATTTGAATGATTCGCTTGTCTCTCCTCTTCGTAGCGGCTGCTGTTTTTTCTTGAGCGGTGGCCTGGCTGGCAACCTTTCGAACGTTTCATAGTCGTAATCCAGGTAATCGTCGATGTTGCGTGCGTCGAATCGGACGCGCGAACAGATATCGGTTCTTTTCAACGTGATGTTCTCCAATTGCTAAACAAAAAATTGGGGTAGTAAAAACATCACGCGCACTGGCAAAAAAGTACATTTCTTCCCGTTCCTTCCGGGTAAGGCTGAATCGTGAACACGGCTTGCAGGCGGCATCATCCCGCCAGCCATAGTGGCTGGCAGTAGTCCGTGGCGAAGGCGAGTTACCCGATTAGAGCTGGGGAAATGAGGAGATTACCTGTCAGATACCCGAAACAAACCTGGCAACCCGCTTAGCCGCGGGCAGGCACAAGAGGAGTTGTGCTGATAGTTGTTTCCATGGCATGACCTGCTTTCCAGATTGAAGCAGCTGACTGACTACCAAATGCATGGTAGTCTGCGTAGAATACGCCAGCAACAGCGACAGGTCAAGGACTCTCTTTGTATCCTTGTTCCATGATACTGACACCTGATGAACAACTGGATACGACGTCGGCGACTCCGGTCGAGATTCGCCGCGCTCGCCAGCCTGGAACCTGTCTTTTCGACTTCAGCCTCGCTGAGTTGACGGCGTGGGTAGTTGAGCGAGGACATCAGCCATTCCGGGCCAAACAGATCTTCCACTGGGCCTATCAGCGGCTGGCGGATGACTACAATGACATGGCGAATCTTCCGCTCAAGTTACGCGAAGGACTCGCTGCCGATCTTCCATTCATGCCACTGACGCCGGTGCGTGAGATCTGGACCGATGATGGCGAGACGCTGAAGGTGCTGTACCGGGCGCGAGACGGCGTTCTGCTTGAGACGGTGCTCATGTTCTATCCTGACCGGGCGACAGTCTGCGTATCCTGCCAGGTTGGTTGCGCGGTCGGCTGTTCATTCTGTGCGACCGGTCTCGGAGGACTCGAGCGCAATCTGACTGCCGGCGAGATGGTCGCTCAGGTCGTCGATATGGCTCACCGGGCCAGCGAACGGGATCGACCCCTGACCAACATGGTGATGATGGGCATGGGCGAACCATTTCACAATTACCGTGAAACGATGAAGATGGTGGCGATTCTCAATGACCGGGCGGGACTTGGTTTCGGCGCTCGCCGGATCACGATCTCAACGTCCGGGATTGTGACGTTCATTGACCGGCTGGCTGAGGAGCCGTATCAGGTAAATCTGGCCGTATCGATTCATGCCGGAAATGACGAGCTGCGATCTTCGCTGGTGCCGATCAATGACCGCTGGCCGATCGCTGACCTGATAGCTGCTGTCCGCAGATATGTGGCTCGCACCCACCGGCGGGTGTCATTTGAATATGCCTTGATGACCGGAGTCAACAGCAGTGACGAACATGCTCGAGAACTGGCGGCGGAGCTGGAAGATTTGCTCTGCCACGTCAACGTGATTCCGTACAATCCGACGCCAGGCGCGCCATACGAGCGGCCGACGCCAGAAGGAGTTAACCGGTTCGTTGCCGTCCTTCAGGAATCAGGCATTGGCGCGACGGTCCGATATTCGCGAGGCGTCGACATCGGGGCGGCCTGTGGACAATTACGGGCGCAGCATAAGTAGAATAACCGTACATAGCGCGTGATTGCTTGGGCTATGTACGATTGCGGATCATAGCAGTTCTGGTTCAGATAGGTTGGTTGTAGGGGAGAACCTTGTGTTCTCCCGGTAGAAAGAATCGCAATATTTGCCGGGAGAACACAAGGTTCTCCCCTACGAAAAGACGTCAGCACGTTTGAGAATTGCTGGGAGACTTCAACAGGGCGATCATGGGGATCGTCCATACAGGAATGGGGAGACGTTTAATGGCTGGTGGCACACAGGTTGCGATACTCATGGGGAGCGAGAGCGACCGACCATACATGGACGAGACCGAGCGGATTCTGGGTGAGCTTGGAATCAGCTCAGAAACATTTGTCATGTCGGCGCATCGCACACCACAAAAAGTGCACGAGTTCGCCTCGACTGCCCGGGAGAACGGCTACCAGGTAATTATCGGCGCGGCCGGGGGAGCAGCGCATCTGCCAGGTGTGATCGCCGCCTGGACGACTCTGCCAGTTATCGGCGTGCCGCTTCCAGGCAGCGATCTGAATGGCTGGGACGCTCTGATGTCTATCGTGCAGATGCCGCCGGGCGTGCCAGTCGCCACTGTCGGAGTTGGCAAGTTCGGTTCGCGGAATGCCGCCTACCTTGCGGCGCAAATTATTGGTGTGGCCGACGATGCAGCCCGTGAAGCCTATGCCAGTCACCGTGAATCACAGGCTGGAATGAAGATCAACTGATGGCCGTCGTCATCAATGCGTCGCCGCCACGAGATATACCGCCTGAGCTGCTGGTTCAACTCAAAGGTATTCCGCCAGCCGCAATCGGACATATGCTCGATTTTGGCTTCATGTCGAACGAGTTGCGGCCGGTCGGAATATCGTCATTTGCAGTTTGCGGACCTGCGCTGACCGTTCGGACATCGGCGATGGATAGCGCGGTGGTTCACCTTGCAATCGACATGGCTGAACCCGGTGATGTGATCGTCGTTGATCGCAACGGCGAGGAGAAACACGCCGCCTGGGGGGAACTGACCTCACTGGCGGCGAAACTGCGAGGTGTGGCCGGCGCTATCGTCGACGGCGCGGCGACCGACACGGTCGAAGTCGCTGAGATGGGTTTCCCCGTGTTTTGCCGCAGCATCTCCCCGATCACATCCCGCTCGATCGGCGAATCTGGAGAAATCAACACTGTCGTCCAGTGCGGCGGGGTGAGTGTTGCACCTGGTGATGTCATCCTGGCCGACGACAACGGCATTCTCGTCGTTCCAAAGGATCAGGTCCGCGAGGCGGTTGAGCACTGTGGACCACGAGTAGCCTGGGAAGAACAGGTCCGGTTGCGCCTGCTGGCCGGTGAACGGCTCTCGGATATCACCGGGGCAGCGGACCGGCTGAACAGCCAGATAGATGCCGGGGATGGTTGATCCCAAAGCAGTACATGGTGACATCGATTAATGGGTAGAGCCGCCCCGCCGGGGCGGCTCTACGTACACCATCGTCAGGTTGCCGATGAAGTGGCCTGGCTGAAGTCTCCCTATCCGTGCCCTATTCGACTCGTTCCAGGCACAGCCGCCCCAGCGGGGCGGTTCTACAGGTGTGTTGTTGTCAAGGTAGAACAAAGCCGCCTTGGATCTGCATGTGGGACCGCACTAAATTATAGAGTAGGACGCTGCTAAACGTTGCGTATGCAGCTCAGTTGCTGGCAGTGGGGCGTGTTAGCCCGGGTATAGCTCAAAGTACCGGTCGTAGATCTTGCGAGCGACCGGCGCAGCCGATCCTGATCCAGTAGTGCCATGTTCGATCATGCTGACAACGGTTAGGCGTGGATTGTCGCTTGGCGCGAACGAGCCGAACCAGCCGTGGGCGATGTCGCCAGGAACTCCGGTTTCGGCGGTGCCGGTCTTGCCGGATGCGGAGTACGGAGCGCCGGAGAATGCCGCGACTGCGGTCCCGTCACCCGCATGAATGACATCGTACATAGCATCGGTCAGAATACGAATCTGATCGGCATTAAGCGGCAGTCGTCCCATCTCTTCCGCTTTGCCGGAGTAGACAACCTGCCCGTCCAGATCGATAACATCCATGACCAGATACGGGCGGTACAGCGTTCCGCCATTGGTTATTGCGGCGTAGGCTTTGGCCAGTTGAAGCGGAGACGCCTGGAAATAGCCCTGGCCGATTGCAAGGTTCACCGCGTCGCCGCGCGCCCAGAAGTCGCCGATCTCCGAAGATTTCCACTCAGGGTCTGGAACGATTCCGGCAATATCGAAGAGCTCCTGGATGCCGGTTCGTTCGCCGAACCCGAAGGCGCGGGCCATATCCGGCAGGTAATACTCGTCTGCAATATCCAGCGCTTCGCCGATCTGATAGAAAACGGTGTTGCAAGAGCGGTAAATGGCGCGGTGAAGGTTCATATCTCCCTGGCCGCCGGGCACCCAGTCATGCCAGACATTGTCCGACCCTTCCAGGCTAAATGCTCCCGGGCAACTGAAGTAGGTGTCGGCGTTGTAGCCGAGATGGACGATGCCCGCCGAAGCGGTAATCAGTTTGAACACCGAACCGGTCGGATAACCCTCCGACGTAGCGCGATTCACCAGCGGGCGCGTGTCTGGATTGTTGTAGGTAGCCCAGTCCTCTTCTGTCAGCCCAAGGACAAACTTGTTCGGGTTGTACGACGGCCGGCTGACCATTGCCAGAATCTGGCCGTTGTTGGGATCCATCACGACGGCTGAGCCGACCTGATCTCCAATGGCATCGTAGGCGGCTGTCTGGAGATCCAGATCCACTGTCAAAATGACATCGTTAGATGGTTCAGCCTGTACTTCGCCGATCACCCGCTTGATTGACTCGTCGCGTCCAATGAGTGCGAGGGTCCCCCCGCGTTTTCCTGCCAGCCACTGTTCGGCATAGGCTTCGACACCGGCCCGGCCAATCAGGTCACCGGGTTCGTATCCGAGCTTCGATAGTTCTGGAAGTTCATCTGCCGTAACTTCACTCAGGTAACCAACGACATGGGCGGTCAGTTCCGCCGCAGGGTAGATGCGGGCTGGCCACTTCTGAATCGCGACACCGGGTATAGCAGACAGGCTGGCCACCAGATCCTGATTCATCTGATCGGGATACTCGGCAACCGGCATAAACCAGTTTGGCTCACCGCTTGCGTAGAGCGACTGGATCGTTCCCTGATCCATCCCCAGCAGTTCTGAAAGCGACGCAAGCAGCGAGGCTTCGTCCTGAATTTGTCCGGGAATGACTCCGACTTTACTAATGAACCCGGTCTCGGCCAGCGGTCGTCCTTTGCGGTCGAGTATCCGGCCCCGTTGTGGAATGTCGCTGGTCCAGCGCACGTAACCGTCTCCCAGACCGGCGAAAATCATCGAAGGAGTCCACTCAACCCGGTACTCATCGTCACCTTCGTCGACGATGATGATCTGGTTCTCGTCCGTGAACGGTCCAATCCGGGATGACTCAATATCGACCTTGAGCGGAAATATGAGATCGTTGTCGTTCCCGGAGACGATGCCGGCCTGAAGATTGATAATGCCTGCTTCGATGGCGATGCCTTCGTACCTGGCAATGAAATCTTCCTTAGAGATAGTTTCCTGTGATGCAGTGCTAATCAGTTCATAAAGTTGATCGTATGCTCCGGCGCTCCAGATCTGGGCGTAGGTGTCGGCAACTTTTTTCGGAGAGGTCAGGCTCGACGGATCTGGTGGTGTCGGTGTTGGCGTTTTGGCAGGTGTTGCTGTTTCCCCGGCTGCCGGAGGTGGCACGCTGCTGCCGTCTGTGGTCGGGGCGGTTGCCGTTTCCTCTGTCGTTGGGGTGCTGTTCTGCCCGGCGGCTGCGTCCTCGGTTGGCGTTGAGGCTGCCGCGACCGATGGTTCCTCGTCGTTGTCTTCGCTCAGCACGCTAGCTACAACAACCGATCCACCGATGATGGCTATCAGCAGAACCGCAATGAGCGCTAGTTTTGGCCAGACCGGTTTGCGTTGCTGGTACGGTGAGTAGTTGGCAGATCCGCCTCGCCAGGTTCCGCCAGGACCTCTGCCACCCGATTGCCGTCTGGGAGGGACAACTCGCCTGCGAGACGAGCTATCCGTCTGAGAGGCTGATCGATCAGTTGAAAATGGTACCGGACGCTCAGACTTTGGCACGGTGAGCGGGGTGGCCTTCCAGTTATGCGATGGTGCAACATTGCTCATTGATAAGTGTACGTACTTGCATCTCGCTGTGACAAGCTGTCAAGTAGAAAGCAACTTACGTACTCTCCCTCAACAAGAACGTCAGGGTGGGTTCGTCACGATGAAATTGCTGATCTATTCGGCTGCTGGCTACAGAGCCGGGGTCTGTGTGTGCCAGTCAGTCTGCGATTGGAAATAGTTTCCAATCTGCAATACGGTGTTCTCCTCAAACACTCTGGTCGTGATGCAGAGTGAGGTAGGAAGACCACGCTCGCCAAAACCGTTTGGTATTGCCAACCCTGGCTGACCGCCAATGTTCACCGCTCCTCCCAGATCTCCTCCTTTGCGGTCTGGATCATAGTCGCTAAATCGGCCGTCAATTGGCGCAGCCACTTTCGGCATCGTCGGTGACAGAATGGCGTCGTACTGCGCGAAAAATTCGTCCAGTTTTCGGTCAATGTGCTTGCGAATGCGCATCGCCCTAAGGTAACTGTGCGCCGGTATGGTCAATGTTGCGAGCGGTTTCACCCGGTCTTCAGGAGCGGTGAGTTCCCCTAGCCTGTCGCTGGTGATCAGATCTTCGAAAGCGGCAGCCATTTCGGACCAGATGATGATGGTGCTGACTTCGTCGTAAGGTAACTCAGGAAGTTCGACCGGCTCTAGCGTGCCAATCTCGGCGAGCACCGCCAGCGATGCATTGAAGTTCGCAAGCACTTCAGGCTGCGAGTTGCTGGCGTCACGCTCGAGCACGCCAAACCGGAAACCGCCCGTTTTCACTGCTTCGGTTGGATAGTGGTAGTTTCTTCGCAGACTGCTGTCGTCCAGAGGATCCCGTCCGGCGATTGCATTAAGAATCAAGCCGCAGTCATGTGCTGAACGGGCCATCGGTCCAAGTTTGTCAAAGGTCCAGGAGAGCGCCATTGCGCCGCGCCGGCTGACTCGTCCGTAGGTTGGCCGCAGGCCGGAGATACCGCAATTGTTTGCGGGGGAGTGAATTGAACCTCGTGTTTCTGACCCAATTGCGAACCCAACTGCGCCAGCGGCTACAGCCGCTCCTGAGCCGCTTGAGGATCCACCGCTCCAGGCTTCAGTGTTCCATGGCACTTTGCATGGACCGGTGAAGGATGCGTTAGGCTGTTCGTAGCCACCACCGCCGGCCAGTTCGATCATCGCCAGCTTCGCGACGAGCACCGCTCCCGCCTCACGCAGCTTTTCTACGACATGGGCATCGTAGTCAAAGACCTGATCACGGTACGGCGCTGCGCCCCAGCTGGTCGGGTAACCTTTGGCCGCCAGGAGGTCCTTCGCGCCCCAGGGGATTCCGTGCAGCGGTCCACGATCGATGCCGGCACGCAGTTCCCGTTCCGCGAGTTCAGCTTCACGGAGCGCTCGCTCTTCGGTGATGGTGACGACGGCGTTGAGATCCCGTCCGACGGTGTCAAGCCGCGACATGTAGGTTTTCGCCAGTTCCACCGGCGAGGTTTCGCCAGATCGGATGGCTGAACCGAGCTGGTCGATCGTTGCATAGTGCAAGTCGGTCATGATCGCTCCTCTTCACGGTACACAGTGAAGACCGTATCCGGCTCGTCACTGTTTTCCAGGGGAAATTCAGCCATCGATTGCAGGTAGCCGCCATATCGTTCAAGCGAACTCCGTATCAACGCCATCTGGTCCTCGGATAGTTCGCCCGCCGCCAGATGTTTTACCTGCTCTATATTGAGGTCAATCGTTCGGTCATCACTCACGGTCTGTGCTCCTGTTTCAAACTCCTATGCAGAGGTTCCGGCAGCAGTGTAGCCTGCTTTGTTAGTTGTCGGAAGTACGCTAGGTGCAGTAGAGCGGGCAGGTGAAGCACTCAGGAAGCAGAGGACCAGTGGTTGCGGAAAACTCAAGCCCCATCGATTTCAGCAGCGAGACCGACGTAACAACCGGAAGGCCAATCACATTGCAGCGGCAGCCATCGATATCGGCTACAGGGTTGAAGGTTGTGTCCTGGATAGCGTACCCGCCAGCTTTGTCGAACGGTTCGCCCTGCTCGATATAGGCATCGATTTCCCGGTCGCTGAAATTCCGCATCCGGACGCTGGTTTGCACATGGCACACCCGTTGCTGGCT
>CAZNYB010000071.1:0-13071 GCA_964577155.1 uncultured Thermomicrobiales bacterium
ACCAGATGAGTGAAACAACAATCAACGAGGCGCTCTATGGAGCGATGAAGTACCGCTGTATCGGCCCGCACCGTGCCGGTCGGGTCGTCGCCGTCTCCGGCGTTGTCGGTGACAGGGAAACTTACTATTTTGGCTCCACCGGTGGCGGGGTCTGGAAGAGTACCGATGACGGCGTCAGCTGGCGGAATGTCTCAGATGGGTTCTTCAAGTGGGCGTCGGTCGGCGCGCTGGCCGTCGCGCCGTCAGACCCAAACGTCATCTACGCTGGCATGGGCGAAACGAGCATCCGATCCAACGTCTCTCGCGGCGACGGGGTCTACAAGAGCACCGACGCTGGCAAGACCTGGCGCCACATGGGGCTGGCCGACACGCAGAATATCGGTGAGATCGTCATCCACCCCAATGATCCGGATTGTGTCTACCTGGCCGCTCTCGGTCATGTCTGGGGTCCAAACAACGAACGCGGTGTCTACCGCACAACCGACGGCGGGGAAACCTGGGAACGGGTGCTTTACAAGAGCGACAAAGCCGGTGTCGTTGACCTGGCTATGGATCCGAACAACCCGCGAATTCTCTATGCAGCCGTCTGGGAAGCCAGCCGCGGACCTCATTTCCTCTCCAGCGGCGGCGAAGACAGCGGGCTCTGGCGCAGCTTCGATGGCGGCGACAGCTGGGAAGATATCACCCGCAATAGCGGTCTGCCATCGGGAGAAATCATCGGCAAAATCGGCATTACCGCATCTGGCGCACGGGAAGGCCGGGTCTACGCAATCGTCGAAGCCGAAGATGGCGCTGTCTTCAAATCGGACGACTATGGGGATACCTGGACCAGAGGCAGCGAAGACCGAAACCTCCGCCAGCGCGCCTGGTACTACCACCACATCTACGCTGACCCGAACGACCCGGATACCGTCTGGGTGCTCAACGTGAATCTCTGGCGATCGATTGACGGCGGCAAAACATTCGAGTCCGTCTCCGTCCACCATGGGGACACCCACGATCTCTGGATTGATCCGGACGACTCGCAGCGTATCCTGCTGGGAGATGACGGCGGCGCACAGGTGAGCTTCACCGGAGGCACCGCCTGGTCGAACAACTACAACCAGGCGACAGCCGAGTTTTACCATGTCACGGTGGACAACCAGATCCCTTACCGGGTCTACGGCGCGCAGCAAGACAACACAACTATGAGCGTGCCGAGCCGATCCAACTACGGCGCAATCACCGAGATCGAGTGGTACCCGATTGGCGGCGGTGAGAGTGGTTACATCGCGGTCAACCCGGACAATCCGGATATCGTCTACGCTGGCAGCTACGGCGGGTTGCTCACTCGATACGACGCCAGCACCCGGCTGGCGAAAGCAGTCAACGTCTGGCCGGAGATGACCCTCGGGTCTCCATCCGAAGCCATGAAATACCGCTTCCAGTGGACCTCGCCAACCGTCTTTTCACCGCATGACACGAAGAAGCTCTACCATGGCGGCAATCACGTGTTCCTGACCGAGAACGAAGGCACAAGCTGGAAAGAGCTTTCGCCAGATCTGACCCGGCGGGACGAGGAAACACTGGTTGCCTCAGGCGGTCCGATCACCCGCGACAACACCGGTGCTGAGACCTACGCGACCGTCTTCGCCATCGCCGAATCGCCGGTGAAAGAAGGAATCATCTGGGCTGGATCTGACGATGGGCTGATCTGGGTGAGCAAGAACGGCGGAAAAGGCTGGGACAACGTCACGCCTGGACCGGATCAATTGCCGGAATGGCCATTGATCTCGATCATCGAACCGTCTCCCCACGACGCTGCCACCGCCTATGTCGCGGCGACCAGGTACAAGAGCCACGACGACGCGCCGTACCTCTTTAAAACAGACGACTATGGCGAAACCTGGACAGCGATCGTCAACGGGATCCCGGAAGGTGAATTCACCCGTGCAATCCGTGAGGATCCGGTCGTCCAGGGATTGCTCTTCGCTGGCACCGAACAGGGTCTCTGGGTCTCGTTCAACGATGGCGCGGACTGGCAGTCGTTGCAACTCAATTTGCCTGTCACACCGATCCATGACTTTGTCATCGCTCAGGATGACCTGGTGGTGGCTACCCACGGTCGTTCATTCTGGATCCTCGACGATATAACGCCGCTCCGCCAACTGGCGACTGGAGACGTAAGTGGGGACACCGTGCTCTTCAGGCCGCGTGACACCCGGCGGTTTGCCTCGTCACCAGGCTTCGGGCGTCCTCCACAGCTTGGCCGCAACTTCCGGATGGCTGGCGGTGTCTTGACCGCCTTCGAACACGAGAAAAAGGCTGACGGTGAAGGCGAATCGTTCAACCTCGATGCTGGCGAGAATCCGGTGGATGGCGTTGTCGTGCAGTACTACTTTGCAAGCGAACCGGCTGATGAAGTCACGCTAACCTTCAAAGATGGAGACGGCAAGGAGATACGATCGTTTGGCAGCAAGAAGCCGGATAAAGACGAGGACAAAAAAGACCCGGTCGTCGCAGCAAAATCTGGCGCGAACCGGTTCGTCTGGGATTTCCGGTATCCAGGTCCAGTCGAGGTGCCTGACGACACTGGCTCAATGGGCTTTGCCGGCACGCCACAGGGACCGAAAGCTGTGCCCGGGAGCTACATCGTCGAACTTTCGGCAGGCGGCGAAACAATCACCCAGGAGTTCGAGATTCTTGGCGACGCGCGAACTGGCTCCAGCCAGAAAGATTACGAAGCTGGGTTCAAGCTGGCGATGAACATTCGGGATACGCTGTCCGACACCCACACGGCTGTCAACACCCTTCGCTCGATCCGCAAGCAGGTGGAGAGCTGGACGGAACGGGTTGACGACGAAGACATCAAGCAGGCTGCCGAAGATCTCAAAGTAAAGCTGCGTGAGGTTGAGGATCCACTGATTCAGTGGCGTGCCAAGAGCACCCAGGACACCTTGAACTTCCCGGTACAGATCAACGCCAAACTGGCTGCGCTGCTCGGTCAGGTCGTTGCCGCCGAAGGTCGCCCGACTGATCAGGCCAAAGATGTTTACGAGGATCTCAAAAAAAGGGTCGACGCTGAGGTTAAAAAGCTCGACGACATCGTTAATGAGGATGTCAAACAGTTCAACAAGCTGGTGCGAGAGTCCGGGACTCCGCCGGTGTCGGTGTAGGCGCCCTCACTCCTAACCCCTCTCCCGCCAAGCGGGGAGAGGGGAATACATCCGATCATTATTCGGACTCACCTAAAACCTGGTTCCCGTCTCGTCAGAGAAAGGGACTGGACCAGCACCCGAAATTCTTAAAGTCCCTCTCCTCGTTTCGTGGGAGAGGGATTCAGGGTGAGGGTCTCAATAGTCTCAGAAGGAAACACATGAATTACACACACATGTATTCAGACGCCGAAGGCAAAACCCACTTCAGGGACCGGACGATGGAACTGGAAGATGCCGAGTTCGCGCCGCCCGCTCCTCCATTCAAGGTAGCCGCGCCAATCCAGGCTAAAGAGTTTCAGGTCTTCAGCTTTCCACCGCACTGGGAAGGTCCCTGGCACCACGCCCCACGCCAGCTCTACTTCTTCCAGTCCAGCGGTCAGCTTGAGATCGAAGTCAGCGACGGACATAAACGCCGCTTCCAGGCAGGCAGTGTCATCTTTGTCGACGATCTTACTGGCGACGGTCATGTCACCCGGAATATCGGCGATGATCCGGTGACCGGGGTCTTCGTCGAACTCTAAATCTGTTTGCTGGCAAACAACTCATCTGTTCTGGCTTGACATGTTAGATTATTCTGTTATATTGACAGGCAAGACTGATCGTACACCGCAAGGAGAAATACATGCAAGCACAGCAGACCCATGCCGTCGTCTCTGCCGAGGAGTGGCAGGCAACCCGGCTGGCGCACCTTGAACAGGAGAAGGCGTTCACCCGCCAGCGTGACGCGCTTAGCCAGGCGCGCCGGGAGCTACCCTGGCAGCTGGTCGAAAAAGAGTACCTGTTCGACGGTCCGGAAGGTCAGCAATCACTGGCTGATCTCTTCGGCGACAACAGCCAGTTGATCGTCTACCATTTCATGTATGGTCAGGATTGGGATGAAGGCTGCCCGTCGTGCTCGTACATGGCAGACAACTTCAACGGGATCGTCGTCCACCTGGAAAACCACGACATCTCGATGGTAGCCATCTCCAGCGCACCGCTGGAGAAACTCGAAGCCTACAAAGCGCGGATGGGCTGGGACTTCAAATGGCTCTCTGCCGAAAACAGCACCTTCAATCAGGACTACCGGGTGACCTTCACGGCTGAAGAATTGAATGAAGAGAAACCGATATACAACTTTGACACCCAGCGACCGTATGGCGAGGAGACCCCTGGCATCAGCGTCTTTTTCAAGGATGACGATGGGCAGATCTACCGCACCTACTCGACCTATTCCAGGGGACTGGACATGATGCTCAACGCCTATCACTATATGGATTTGACGCCAAAAGGTCGCAATGAGGAATACCCGATGAGCTGGCTAAAGCGCAACGACAGCTATGACAACGAGAACTGATCGCAAGTGACCGCAACGCCTCCAGGCATCCGACCAGTTAGTGATGTTTTTGACGGCATCGCTCACCCGGTGCGTCGTCAACTGATAGAGGCACTTGCTGCCGGCGACAAGAACGTCGCCGAACTTGCCAACCCGATAGCTGTCAGCCGCTCCGCGGTCTCGCAACATTTGCGGATTCTGCACGGCCTCGGCGTGGTGACTGATCACCGCCGGGGCCGCAATCGCATCTACCACCTTCGGCGAGAACCATTAGATGAGATTAGCGACTGGCTGCTCAAACTTGATGATGCCTGGGCCGAGCAGCTGAACAAGCTCGGAGAGCATCTGGAGAACGCACCGTGATCATCGACGGCGAAATCGTTCATGACATCTTCTACCCGCATCCAGTCGAACGGGTCTGGCGAGCCCTCACCGAACCAGCCGAGTTAGCGGCCTGGCTGATGCCGAATAATTTTCAAGCCGAACCCGGTCACCGGTTTCTGCTTGAAGCTCCACTCCATATCGGCGAATTCGAATGCGAGGTGCTGGAGGTCGACCCGCCGCGCCAGCTGAGCTATACCTGGCGTGGCGGACCACTCGAACACACCGTTGTTTCCTGGTTGCTGACGCCCCAAGACGGCGGCACCCGGCTCCAACTCCGGCACAACGGATTCCAGGAGGATTCGCCAGCAGAAGTGACGATGCGGCGTGATTTCGACTCCGGATGGGACTCGTTGAAGCTTCCAGGACTCGCCAGGGTGCTGGATGAACCAGAGTTCGCCGATCGTGCATATGTCCGCCCGGATGGGATCTACGAACACCCCAACACCGCTCGATAACCGGCTGCAACGGCTTGAAACACCGGTCCTCATCGAGCCTGGCTGCTGGTTCTGGTATTCAAATCCTTTTCCTGCAGGCAATCACATTGTAGTCGTGCATTTGGCTTCTGGCAGCCACCGTGTGTTCCTCTGGACCTTCCACAGGCTCACCACCGCGACGAAACTCTATACAAGAGTGGGATTCCGGTTGACCGAATCCATGGAAGTATCTGAAGAGTGGGGCGCGCCAGTTATCGAACAGCGCTACGATCTCTGGCTCTGATCGAGTGACGTGCGCTGGTTTCTTAGATCAACACCCGCTGGAACTGATGGGAAACGCTTGCGCCGGTATGAATCCGCTGGATCGTCTCACCGAGCAGGCTCGCTACCGAGAGCACGGTCAACTTTTCGAACCACTTGGATTCAGGCACGGCAATAGAATTCGTGACGATAACCTCACGCAAGGTGGAAGACTGCAATCGCTCGGAAGCGGGACCGCTAAAGACCGGGTGAGTTGCGCAGGCAACAACCGATGCCGCTCCGTTTTCGAGACAGACATCGGCAGCCTGAACGATCGAGCCTGCCGTGTCGATCTCATCATCAAACAGAATCGCAGTCGCCCCATTTACATTGCCGATGAGATTGAGCACTTCAGAGGCGTCGAAGTTTCCAGCGCGCCGCTTCTCAATGATCGCCAGCGGGGCATTGATCTCCTCGGCAAGGTTTCGCGCTCGTTTCGTATTGCCAAGGTCCGGCGAGACGACGACCGGATTCGTGTAATTCCGGTCAACCAGGTGTCTGGCCAGGATAAACATAGCAGTGAGTTCGTCGACCGGGATCGCGAAGAAGCCCTGAATCTGGCCTGCATGAAGATCGAGTGTGAGCACCCGGTCTGCTCCGGCGACGGTGATCATGTCCGCAAGCAACCGGGCGGTTATCGGCACTCTTGGCTGATCTTTTTTGTCGGTCCGCCCGTACCCGTAGTAGGGCAGGACGGCGGTGATCCGGCCAGCGGAAGCTCTCCGGATCGTATCGACCATGATCAGCAGTTCCATGATGGAATCAGAGACGTTGCCGGAGAGCGACTGGACGATAAATACGTCGTTTTGCCTGACACTCTCACCGATTTTGACGAAAATATTGCCGTTTGAAAATTTGAACACCTCAGCCCGACCCGGTGGAATGTCAATGTATTCACATATTTCCCGTGCCAGCGCCTGATTTGAATTCCCGCTGAAAATACTCATCTGATCATAGAGACCGGCCATGATGCTCACTCTCCTCCATCATGTCCAGACGATACAGGGCATCCCTGGCTGCTGCCTGTTCCGCAATCCGCTTGCTAGGACCTTCACCGAGACCGAGGTTCTCTCCGCGATGTTGAACTTGAACAACGAAGTGCCGGTTGTGGGGCGGCCCACTCAGCTTGACGACACCGTAGGCAGGCGTTGTCTGGTCCAGCGCTTGAATTCGTTCCTGGAGTTTCCCTTTGTAATTGACGGTTTGCTGATTGAAGATGATCTGTTCGGCATCCTGGTCTAGCAACCTCACGATAAATTCACGTGCTGCCTCGATACCTTTATCCTGATAAATCGCCGCGATTACCGCCTCGAATGCGCCAGCCAGGACCCGGTCACCGATTCCGGTACCGCTATAGCCCTGTTCACCCTGTGCGAGATACAGGAACTCATCGAGGTGGAAGGCTCGCGCCCACCTTGCCAGCGTTTCGGTGCGTACCAGAGCCGCCCGGTAGACGGTGAGCTGACCTTCCGCATGATCGGGGAACTCCTGGAAGAGGTACTCCGCGACGATGAAATCGATTAACGCGTCGCCCAGGTACTCGAGCCGCTCATTCGATTGCTCGAATTCCTGGGTGTTTGGTACTGGCTCGTTGAGCACCGACGAGTGGACCAGCGCCTGCTGAAGGATTTCACTGTTATTGAACCAGATGCCTAGGGCTGATTCAGCCTGTTGCAAGCGGTCGCAGGTTGCCGACCACCGTTCGCAACGAATGTTCTGCTCCTGCTCAACCACTATGGCCCAGAATACTTTGCAAGTTTGTGCGGGCGTCTTTCGCAACTGCGTCGAGCTTTTCCCAGTCGATCGAAATGGTGTAAATGTAGTGACTATCACCGGCTTCCCGGGTGTTCGAGGTCGCCAGTCTGGTGCGGACCAGGAAATTCACCAGTGCGTCTGCCTGGCGATTTTCATCTTCCTTGCGGTCGTCAAGAGAGATAGCGTTGCCGCCAGCCCGGCGAGCATCATCTGCCCGGCGCAAGCCTTCCCGGAATGGATCCGAGAGCCTTGAAATTCTGGCCTGTTCCATTTGACTCGCTCGCTGCTTGTCCTGCGCGATCGAAGTCCCAGGTTCTGATGCCGATGCATCACGGTCAATCTCGACCGCGTCCTCGCGAGCCAGAAACTGCCTCACAATGTACCGGAGAAGTTTTTCTACATCATTGGCCACCAGCGAATCTCCCCTGGTATGAAATCACCCTGCTCGGATTATAGAGTACGCCTGTACTGTGGGCTAGAGCACTGCCGCTAATTTCTACCATTACCCGTGTTCCGGTCAATGTACACTATCAGTTGATCTGTTGTGACGACACAGTAGACGTAATTCGAATGTTATCAACACCGGACGTTGATAGGACGCAGGATAGCAACATGACCTCAACAGCAGAACCTTCCAGAATCCGGGTTCGATTTGCGCCCAGCCCGACCGGAGACCTGCATATCGGCGGCGTGCGCACGGCGCTATTCACCTGGCTGTTCGCCCGACAACACGACGGGGACTTTATCCTCCGCATCGAAGACACCGACCAGCGCCGGCTCGACACGACCAGCGTTGACACGATCACCAGCGCCTTGACCTGGTTCGGACTAAACTGGGACGAAGGTCCAGGTATTGGTGGACCAGCCGGACCGTATTTCCAGAGTGAACGCCTTGCTTTCTACCGTGAGCATGCGGACTGGCTCATCGATCATGGCCATGCCTACGAGTGTTTCTGTTCCTCGGAGCGGCTGGCAGCGTTGCGGGAACAGCAGCAGAGCGAAAAGAAACCGACCGGCTACGACCGTCGCTGCCGTAACCTTTCCAAAGAAGAACGAGATGCCTTTCGCGAACAGGGTATTTCTCCAGTCGTACGACTGAAAGTGCCGCTGGACGGCGAAACCGTCGGCAACGATCTGTTGCGTGGCGCTATCAGCTTTGAAAACAGCCGCCTGGAAGATGCCGTCCTCCTGAAATCGGACGGCTTCCCAACCTATCACCTGGCGGTTGTCGTCGACGACCATCTGATGGGGATTAGTCACGCAACCCGTGGCGAAGAATGGATCCCTTCGTTCCCGCTGCATGTCTTGCTCTATCAAGCGTTCGGATGGGACATGCCGGTGTTCGTGCACCTGCCGGTCATTTTACGTCCGGACGGCAAGGGAAAACTTTCGAAACGGGATGGCGATGCCAGCGCACTGGCCTACCGGGATCATGGCTACCTGCCGGAAGCAGTGACGAACTACCTCGCGCTCCTGGGCTGGTCCTACAACGATCGCGACGAGATATTCTCGGTGCCGGAGCTGATCGAGAAGTTCCGGCTTGAGGATGTCGCTTCCAGTCCGGCTCGCTACGACTTCGACAAACTCAACTGGATGAATCAGTACTACATCAACCATGTCATCGACCTTGACGAGCTGACCCGGCGATGTTTGCCACTGCTCAGCGAAGCCGGGTTGATCGGCGATGCCCCGGAAGGCTCACCAGCATACGAGCATGCCCGCGATGCCATAGAGCTGGTCAAAGACAAAATGAAACTGCTGACCGAAGCGCCAGAGCTTACCAGCTTCTTCTTCACCGAACCGGATGATTACGACCTCGATCTGCTCATCCCGAGAAAGACAGAGCCGGATCAGGTGCTCTCCGCTCTCGAAGAGAGCCGCAGGGTTATCGCCGAGACCGGCGTCGCTGACGAAGCGGCGCTTGAAGAACGGCTGCGACATCTCGGTGAAGAACTCGACCTGAAAGCCGGGCAGCTCTTCATGCCGATCCGGGTTGCCGTCAGCGGACGACGTGTTTCACCGGGCCTCTTCGAAACACTGCGCGTCGTCGGCACCGAACGCACCTTGGAACGACTTGATCTGGCAATAGAGAAGCTGAAGAACGCAGCGCCTGTAGAGATCGCTGACTAGCCAGTAACGGCATGAGAATAAACGATCATCGCCCAGCAACCATCAATCACCCTGAGTATTGTCTTCTGCTCTATGAGAATATGTGCCACCGCCTCGAGTAAGCTGGCGCAGGAAGAAAATCAACAGGAAAATCGCCCAATAGCCCACTGAACTGAAAGGAACGTGAGAAAATTGACCCCAACAAGCGATCACTGGAGCAATGAACCCGGGCGATGGAAGCCAACGCTGCAACCTGAGGACTGGGCATATGTACCAAAAGTGTCTGCGCCTGCCTTGTCTCCAGATGGAAAACGGGTGGCCTACCTGCGGACTTTCGACGGGCGAACGGATGTATGGATAACCAGAATCGACGGCGGAAATACCTACCAACTGACCGGACAAACAACGCCACAGGGTGCGGACCCGGGTCAGCGGCAGGCATATCCACTGGCATGGACGCCAGACAGCCAGACGGTCATGTTCGCTTCGACCAACGAAGGAAAGCTCTGGGCAGTGCCAGCTGATGGTGGTCCATCTACGGTCATCGATGAAGCCGCCGGAAACCACCACTCGCCGGAGGTTTCGCCTGACGGAACGCAGGTCGCCTATGTTGCTGAACGCGAAGAAGTCGTGGATATCTTCGTAGCATCGCTCGACGGCACATCCGTCCGGCAGATCAGCCCGAAATCTGAAGATGCTTATGTTGCAAACCCGCACTGGTCGCCGGATGGGACGCAACTGATTTGGATGCAGTGGCCGCACTACGACATGCCGTGGGATCAAATCGAGATCGTCATTTCTGATGTGCAGACCGGCGCGCGAACAACCGTCGCCAGCGGTGAGCGGGTTGCCAACAACTGGGCGAGCTGGTTACCCGACAGTTCAGCTATTGTCTACGCGTCAGATCGGGGATCAGACTTCTATAACCTCTGGAAAGTACACCCGGACGGCACAGGCGCAGAACAGCTCGCCGACGGGAAACGGGATCACTTTCGCCCGGCCGTATCACCAGACGGCACGAAGATTGCCGCACTCCGGCTCGACGCCTGTGAACATCAGGTCTGTGTCTGGAATCGGGGCGAGATTGCGCAGGTGAGCGTGGTGACTGGCGTATATAGCGATTTGCAGTGGATCGACAACCACCGCATGCTCTGTGTGTTCGAGAGTCCTGCTCAGCCGCCGGATCTCCATATCCTTGACACCGCAGACGGCAGCCTGGAGCAGATTACCTTCAGCGCGACCGGTGCGGTCCATAGCGCCGTGACAGTTGAGCCTGAAATCATCACCTGGGAATCCGACGATGGATTGGCCATCGAAGGATTGCTCTTCGAGCCAGAAGATATCCGCCAAGGACAGCACCCGCTGGTTGTTTTCATACACGGCGGGCCTGTCGGTCAATCGACCCGCAACTGGGCGCCCTGGCTTCAGTACCTCGTGCAACAGGGATATGTCGTATTGGTTCCGAACTACCGGGGTTCCAGAGGCTACGGACGTCCATTCATGGAAGCGCTCTACGGCGACTGGGGTGGAGGAGAGTTACGGGACATCGTCGCAGGTGTTGAAGCCGTCATCGCCCGTGGCAATGTCAATGCAAGCCGAGTGGTAGCGACCGGCGGTTCGGCGGGTGGATACAGCACGCTGATTTGTATGACCAAAGCGCCGCAGATCTTCAAAGCCGGGATTGCTCGCTTCGGGATCGCCGATCTCAAGACCTTCTACTACCGCACCTGGATATTCGAACGCTATTACATCGCCAAACTGATGGGCGGCACCGGCGGGCAAGTTCCTGAGATGTATGAAGACCGGTCGCCGATTAATTTCGTTGATGATGTCACCAGCCCGCTGCTGATTCTGCAGGGTGACATCGATATTGTCTGCCACCGTTCCGAGATGGATCGTATGACGGCTGCGCTGGAGAAAGCCGGAAAGCAGGTCGAGTACACCGTCTACGAAGGCGAAGGGCACGGTTGGAAAAAGATCTCATCGATCGTCGACGACGCCAGACAGAGCGATGACTTCCTCAACCGGATGGTATTGAATAGCTAATGGTGCTCGCAATTGGTGAAGCGAATTCCGGTGAGTTGACGGAGAGCGTCAAACGTGGCATTTCAACGTGAGTTGGGGATGGCATTCGAAGATCCTGATGTCGCACATGCGTATACCTACCGACCGGCTTACCCGGACGCACTCATTGAGGCGTTGATCCAGCTGCCAGTGCAGCACAAGCGCGCCCTCGATCTTGGCTGTGGAACCGGAAAGATAGCCTGCGCGATTTCTCCCTATTTTGAACATGTCGACGCCGTTGATGTCTCAATTTCAATGCTTGATGCAGCGCCGAAAAGCCGTCGCTCAAATATACGCTGGATTCACAACCGGGCTGAAACAGTTCCGCTTGCCGGCAGGTATGATCTGGTCACCGCAGGCGCGAGTATCCACTGGATGGATCATGCCGTTCTGTTTCCTCGAATCGCCGGCGTTCTCGCCCCGGGAGGTTTCCTGGCTGTGGTTGAAGGAGATGGAGTTGCAGATGCGCCGTGGATGATGGAATGGTTGCAGTTCATCGAACACTGGCTGGGGCGAATGGGCAAACCATACGATCCTGACGGATTTCAGCAGTCGATGGATGCGTATCTGGACTGGCTAACCGTCAAAGGTCAGCTAACGTTCAATACGAACGTGACACAGAGCATCGAAGATTACACTGCCTGCCAGCACTCACGCGCCTCCTGGAGCCGGAGATTGATGGGAACCGGGCGGAGTCTGGAGTTCGATGACGACCTTCGACTGCTTCTGCAACCCTACTCCCGTGGAGGAACTATCCAGTACACCGTGACAACGACGCTCACCTGGGGAACACCAGATGGCGAGAAGGTCCATCCACCACGCTAGCGGTTCTCCAGTTACAATTTCACCAGCACGCAAGCAAACGCCTCGGTAAAGGAGTATGTCTCGTGTTTCGCACCTATGCAGGAAGCAATAACGGCGTCTACCGTATCGACCAGTCCGGAATACAGGAGCTTGGGCTGCCGAACTACCGGTTCTGGGCCATTCACGCGACATCAAATGAAAATGAGACGGACACTATCCTGGCTGGCAGTTACGGCGCGGGAATCTTCCGGAGTGGAGATTCAGGTGAAACCTGGCAGGAGGTGAACGAAGGCTTGTCAGCGACGACAATACGGACCATCCAGCCAGACCCGACCATAGAAAACGCCGTGCTCTGTGGCGCCGAACCAGGCCGCGGCTTCCGGAGCATAGATGGTGGTCGGAGTTGGAGTGAACTGACGTCGATCACTGAAATTCCTTCTTGCTCTTCCTGGTATCTCCCCTACTCGCCGAAAGCCGGGGCACTGCGAAACTTTTACTCCCCGCCCGGAACACACGAGCAGCTATTCGGTGCCCTGGAAGTCGGCGGGTTGCTTTTCAGCCAGGATCAGGGGGAAAGCTGGGCGCTGGTTACTCTTCGCTTTGACGGCTACGACCATGACGATGTGCATGAGATCACCGGCCATCCGACCGATGCCAACCTGCTGTTTGTCGCGCTGGGTGGCGCGAGATTGAACCGGGAACCGCTCCC
>CAZNYB010000071.1:13171-21538 GCA_964577155.1 uncultured Thermomicrobiales bacterium
CGGAGCCGGTCGAGCAACTCTTCGAGATGACCGACTGACGAAACCAGCGCTCGAATAATGAAATCGTCCGCGCCGGTCACATGCTGGCATTCGACTATTTCGGGGATGTCCACCAGCACAATTCGAGCTTGCTCGTACAACCGCTCTGGCGACCGCATGCGGATGATCGCCTGGATCGGCAAACCGATTTTCTCGGGATTAACCGACGCGTGATACCCGGTGATGATCCCGGTTTCTTCCATTCTGCGGACCCGTTCAGTGACTGCCGGGGTTGAGAGATGCACTCGTCGTCCAAGCTCCGCGTAGGACAGCCTGGCATCTTGCTGGAGTTCGCTCAGTATCTGTATCCCGATTGAATCGAGTAGCTTGTCAATAGATTGCTCCATTAGCTCGATTATTCTCCTGATTGACCAATCAAACTGCGTCTGACGATTTATCTTTTCAAATTTAAGGTATTTATACCTGAATACCGTTGATTCCGCATTTAGATCTTCAGTACTGCAGAGTATGCTCTACAAGGTGAATCAGTGTTTCAGTTCGTTCAACAGGAGAGTGGCCCCAACATGGCACAGGATCCACGCATCAAGGAATACAAGGATGGTTACCGGCTGATTGAAGAATCGATACAAGGCGTTTCCGAATCCGAGCTGGATTTCCGCCCCGCCCCCGCGGAATGGACCATAAGGGAGATCATCGTTCACCTCGGGGATAGTGAGATGACATCGTCGGTCCGGCTCCGAAGAATGCTCACGGAAGATCAACCAGTGCTCACCGGATACGATCAGGATGCGTATGCCGAGCGGTTTTGGTATCAGAACCGATCAATCGAGTCATCGCTTTTGCTGTTCAGGGCAGCCCGACTCACCAGCGGCGAACTCCTGGACAGACTCGATGAAGATGACTGGAGTAGAACCGCGCTTCACAGCGAAAGCGGTGAAATCACCGTCGACTCCTGGCTCGATGTGTATGCGGTCCACGCCCGGGAACATGCCGACCAGATCAACAACAACCTGGAGCAGGCGCGATCCCTGGCTACCAGCTCTCCCAGTGAACCATCGTCTCCAACGGTTCCCGCTTCGCAGCCTTGAACTCAGTTCCAATGGTATAAGCGACCGGGATCAACCCGACCTGCATCACTTCGTCGTAAGGAATTCCGAGCACTTCGGCAGCCTCGCGTTCGTGGCTGAGATGCAGAGTTGTCAGACAGGTTCCGAGCCCTCTCTCACGCGCAGCCAGCATGAAGCTCCAGTAACCAGTCACGATCGAACCGAAGATAGCACTCTGTGCCATGGTGCTCATTCCTTCGGTACGGCCTTCGATGCAAGGCACCAACAGTACCGGCGCATCTTGCATTCGCTCCGCGAGGTAGCGGGACGATGAACGTACCCGCCAGACCGTGTCCTCCCGATCTGGTTGCTGGTAGTCGCGATCGTCGATCGCGGGTGGTCGATTCAGGTAGGCTGTCGCGCCTTTCCGATAAATATCCCCGAGGGCTAGTCGTTTACCAGCATCGGTCACTACGACAAAGTGCCAGTGCTGTCGATTGGAGGCAGTCGGCGCTTGTTGCGCCAGCAGCAGGCATTCTTCGAGTACCTTCCGTTCGACCGGCCGGTCAAAATCCAGTCGTTTCCGTACCGACCGCGTCGTCATCAGCACTTCGTCAGCGGTTAATTTTAATTGCATACTGCACTACTCTCTTGTCACTCTGTTCCAACAGGAGGCAACTCGAACAACGAGGTCAAACTGCCATAATTATGGGATATCGTAGCCCATTTAACTTCTCTTGCTGGAAACCTGGTGATTACAGAGTAACGAAGGGTGAGGCCCCGCTATGCTCCAGGTTCTCTGGCACATCGCTATTCTTCCGGAATGAGGCCAAGTTGTTGCATCATTCCCAGCTCATCAAAGATCTCCCACTCTTCAAAAATCTTGCCGTTCGAGACCCGGGCGATGCCGAGTACTTTGAGCGATACCGATTTGTTTGTCGGCGGCATCCCCATGAACTCGGCACTGTTTGTGGCTTGAATATGCATACGATAGGCAACTTTATCTCCGGACGAAAACAGGTCATCAACTGTTACTACGGCATCAGGGAAACCAGCTCGAAATCCCACCATCGATTCCACAAACTCGTCACGCGCCGCATTCGCCAATGCGCCGGTGCCGTAATAGTTCGCGTCAGGCGTGTAAATTTCTTTAAACTCCTGCATGTCATTGCGATTGAACGCGGCAGCCAGGTTGCGTAAGACGGCCATGTTACTCTCCGACATGGAACACCTCCCAGTCACGATGAACTTGAGTTTGAATTTCGCTGAACGCAATATAATCGTTTAGAGACGAGAAGGCAATAACCTGAACGCGTGATTTTTTGCAGTCTATTCACACAACTGCAGCAGCTTTGAGAAAACCTGGTTTGATGACGAGATGATGTTGGTGAAGTTCTTCAGGTACCAGCCAAACTGGAGAGTCAATCTAACAAATCAGCAGCATTCCAAACTCTTATCTGCTTGTCCGCCGCGCCAACGGCAAGCAGGGTTCCGGCTGGAGAAAACGTAACGCTGTATACGCCCTTACACTCCACCGGCAGAGTAACGATATGACCGTCTGTGACCATAGACCAGAGGTCTACCCGGTGATCGGAGACCGTAGCTAAAACCGGCGCTGCCGGGTGTGCCGCCAGATCGCCAGCGCTGTCGACGTCCATTTTCAACTCTCCGGCGATCTGCCAGCTGTCCGGGAACCAACCGCGGATATGAGCGCCGTATCCGGCGGCAGCCAGGTCGCCACCCTGAGTCCAGACCAGGGCCGCTGTCGCTCCCAACCCACTGTCGAGACGCTGGATCTCCTGCCCGTCTATCGTCCAGACGATGATCTCATTGCCGATCCCTCCTGAGACCAGCTGCCGGCCGTCAGCAGATGTCGCGACCGAAGTGACGTTCCGGGGATGGCCGCGCATGACCGCCACCTCTTCGCCGTCCGGAACGGTCCAGATGCGCACCGTCTTATCGTAGGAGGCAGTCGCTAACCAGCTGCCATCAGGGGCAAAAGCAAGACCGGTGGTCGTGTTGGTATGCCCGGTCAATTCTGCTACTGCTTCGCATTCCGGCCAGCTCCAGAGCCGGATTGTTCGATCGGTCGACGATGAAGCCAGCAAGTCGCCAACCGGAGAAAACACTACCTTGTTGACACTCTTCCGGTGTCCTTCGATCGATTTCTGGAGTGTCCAATCAGCAGCCGACCAGATCTTGATCATGCTGTCGAACCCGGCGGAAACCAAATTGTGCCCGTCAGGAGAAAACGCAACTCCGTTCACGTAATGATCGTGGGCGCGGAATACAGTCGGCTCGGGAGCGATCATCTGGTGGGCCTTCCATCAAACAACAATCAAACAAACAACAATCAAACAACAATTCTTATACTGAGTTCGATCCGTATCAGTCTGACGTCTCTAGTATATGCTGTGACCGTTTTCACGTAGCATTGTCTGAGGACTGTGCCGTGCGTCTGTAACATTCCGGCTCCGAAGTATCTGGAACAGAGGTTTTGCAATCGAATGACGACGACCCGCAAGAGCAACAAGCATAGGAACGACCGCAAACTGAGTCACGGCTGGTTCGACGTGATTGACTACCCGGACGGTGTCACGAGAATTGCTGAATCTGGCCACCGCTACCGGCAAAACTCCTATATTGTGTCAGGGAATGATCAGACGGCGGTCATTGACGCAGGCATGGGATTCGCCGAGTTCTACGAACTGGTCAGGTCGCTGACAGATACCGAGCCGATTCTCCTGCTCACCCACGCCCACTGGGACCATATCGGCGATGCCGCTCGATTTCAGCAGATCAAGGTTCACCCGCTTGAAGCGGACACGTTGCGTCGAGGTGCGCCAAACGAGTCGCTACGGCACTGGTTTCATGACCGGCACTTCTATGGCGTCGAGTTACCGGAGACGACCGATCCAGAGACGAGATCTATCGCCGGGGTTGAGCCGACAGGATTTCTGAACGATGGAGATGTCATTGATCTCGGCGGTCGCCAACTGGAAGTTATCCACACACCGGGTCACTCAGTCGGCAGCGTCAGCTTTCTGGACCGTAACGCCAGAGCGCTCTTCACCGGCGATACCTACTACCGCGGGGCAATACTCTGTAATTTTTCCGGGACCAGCGCTACTGGCTACCGGGAATCCTTCCGTACATTCGCCGAACTGGTTGACGAAGTGGACGCTGTCTATCCGGCACACTATGCTTCACCGCTGCCTGCCGGAGATCTCTTGCAGGTTCATCAGGCATATGAGGAGATCTGGGCCGGTAAAAAACCGGATATCCACCGGCATGACACAGATATCTTTCGCTTCCCGGAATTCTCGTTTTGGATGCGCACCGGAAGCTATGGTCAGAGCAGTTCAGACGTGGAGTAGCCCGGCCTGCATCGCACGGGCAATGGCTTCCGAACGGGAAGCCGCGTTGAACTTACTCAGAATCGAGCCGACATGGAATTTGACGGTGTGTTCGCTGATACCGAGTTCTCCAGCAATACCTTTGTTCGTCAACCCGGCGGCGATGAGCTCGAGCACATCGATCTCCCGATTTGTCAACGGCTCAATGTCTGCGGCTGCTGTTGATGAGGGAGATTCTGCAGACCAGCCGAGCGATCCCAACAGTCTTGGATCCAGCACCGTCAGTCCGGCTGCAAGTGCGACAATCGCAGCCTGAATCTCGTCAGTTCCGGCATCCCGCAGCAATGCTCCACGAACTCCTGACGTTAGCGCAGCCAGCGCATCTTCCGCCGATTCAATCAGAAGCAACATCGGCGGCCATTCTCCCAGATCCCCCACCTCTGCCAGTTCTTCAGGAGTCCACGGTATGTCGGCCACGAAACAGTCCGGATCGAACTCTTCCACCGAAGCCGGTATCCCGGCGAGGTCGTCAAGTACTGCTTCAACGACGATCAAACCGTCATCTTCGACCACCGCTCGCAAACCAAACTGCACGGTCGGGTATGCAGCCACGATGATCACTCGCAGCACATCTCCAGATTGATGGTCGCTAGCCGGGAGAGAAAAAGACTCGTTCACTCGTCATCATCCGGATCCGGGCCGGTCGAACGAACTTCTTCAACGCGGATCAACGCTTCCCGCAGGTCTGCGAGCCACTCCGCCTCATGCTGAGACACGAGCCGGACACACCAGCTGAGCGCGTCGCTCCGGCTGCGGGCTACACCCGAGTCGATCAGCGTGTCCAGCGTCAGGCGTTCAGGCATCCTCAGCCGGGTCATGACCGGAATACTCTGATTGGTAAACAATTTCCTGCGTCCACCACAGATCACGCCCCAGGAGACCTTGCGATCGAACTGGCGCTCGGCGTCACCAGCGATGTCGGTGCGCTGATCACGGGTGTCCTCCCGGAATGCGTCGATGCGGGCTATTCGACAACTCTCCGTCTGTTCAGGGTTGGTTCCAGGCGGTTGGTCTGCGAGCGGGAGGGCTCCGATAACCAGTATCTCGTCACGGTCGCAGGTGATATCAACTGGCTTGCTGAACCAGTCATCGGGAATTCGGGCGTTGAACCAGTTGGTTAGCTCACGTTGAAAGTCACGCAACGGTAGAATGCACTTCCGAGATTACCCAGGTAATTCACATTACAACTATACAGAGTTCTTGAACGTTACTAGTCGTTCTTGCCTGGCTTGCCGGGTGTGATTAGGATAGGCAGAAAGGAGCGAACCTTTGACATCATTCCTACATATCAACGATCTACTCAATCAACAACAAGTTGGAGATGCAAACCTGCACCCGGATGGAGACTGGGTCGCCTACACCGTCTCGGATTCGGTCTTTGATTACCCCAACCGTCAGCTCAAGAGCAGGATCTGGATCAGCCAGATTGGCAGCACGCCTCGCCCGGCAACCGCCGAAGGGACCCGGTCACGGCATCCTCGCTGGTCGCCGGACGGCAACCACCTTGGATTTTTCGGCCGGAGGGAAGGCGACAACCAGGATCAGCTGTATTTACTGGATGCAGGGTGGGGAGAGGCCAGCTGCATATCTGGTCCATCAGCCGGATTGAGCCGGTTTGCCTGGAGTCCAGCCTCGCGAACCATCGCACTCCTCGCCAAAGATCCGCCACCTCAGGATGGGGAAACGAGAAAAAAGCGCGGCCAGGATCAGATCGAATACGAACAGCTTGACCGTTTCTCAAACCTCTGGATCTACGATCTGGAAGACGAGCAAATCACACAATTGACCGGCGATCTCCAAATCTATGAGTTCGTCTGGTCGCCGGATGGGAAATGCCTGGCAGCAATCGTCTCCGAAAAACCATATGGCTGGTCCTGGTACGAGAACCGGCTGGTGACGATCGATTCCGCTAGCGGTGAAGTGCAAGAGTGCTTTCGGTCAGATCGTCAGCTGACACGACCTGCCTGGTCACCGGATGGCAAATACGTCAGCGTCATCAGTTGCACCTTCAGCGATCAGGGCATGACCGGCGGGGATGTGACGCTGATCGATCCGGTGACAGGCGACAGCAGAATGCTTACAAAGGGTCACCCACGCTCGTACCTGGAGTGCCACTGGGCAGGTGATTCCCGCTCACTGATCTGCCCGGCCTACGAAGACGCCGAGGCGGAAGTGTGCCGGTTGAGTGTGTCTGGAAATTGCGAAGTGCTCTGGCGCGCTCAAGCCACGTTGACTGTCTACGGTAGCACGGTGGTATCGCCTGACCGGGACATATCTCGCTTCGTTGTGAGCAAATCGAATCCGGACTCCCCGGCGGACATCTGGCTCGGCGAAATCGAGCGTGATGCAATCTCCTGGCGAAAAGTATCCGATCATAACCCCGGCTATGGCAATCGAGGCGTCTGGAAGGCTGAGTCAATTAGCTGGCCGTCGTTTGACGCGCGGCAGATCCAGGGTATTGTCCTGAGACCGACCGGAAACGCCAGAGAACCGCTTCCGATGATAACCCTGATTCATGGCGGCCCGACCGGCGTGCATAGCTTCGCGTTTCCAGACACCAGGTCAGTCGGTTGGGCACACCTGCTAGCCGCCCGGGGTTACGCAATACTCCTGCCAAACCCGCGCGGCAGTATGGGCTTTGGCGTCGACTACGCTGAGGCGAATATCGAAGATCTCGGCGGCGGCGACCTGCGGGATATCCTGGCTGGCATCGACTACTGCGTAGCACAGGGCATCGCCGACCCGGAACGGCTCGGCGTCGGCGGCTGGTCATACGGTGGCTACCTGACCCCCTGGGCAATCACACAGACAGACCGCTTCAAAGCCGCTATCTCAGGCGCATCAATCACCAACTGGACCTCATTTCACGGCGGTTCGACGATTCAGGGTTTCGATGAGACGTTCAACCGAACGGACCCGTTCAACGCCGACGGATACTACACCTTCCGATCTCCAGTATTCAGTAGCAACGCGGTAAGCACGCCTACACTGTTCCTCCACGGGGAGCAGGATCCGATTTGCCCGGTTGGTCAGGCGTACGAGATGTTTCGAGCTTTGAAAGACCAGGGTGTCGAAACAGAGCTGATCGTCTACCCGCGTGAAGGACACGGTATCCGTGAACGGGAGCATGTCAGAGATCTGCTCGAACGAGTCGTTGACTGGTTCACAACCAGGGTCTGATTTCCTCGGCTCCGGCAATCGCCTGGAACGAAAGGACGGTTCCTGCCAATGGAGATGCAGAGTGTTCCATTCGAACACCGCCATCTCCCGGCCGCCGCGAAGCTGCTCGCCGGGCGACATGCGATAGATCGTGGACGGCATCCTCAGCTTCCCGACAGCCTCACGGATAATCGTGTAGCGGAGAATCTCATTGCCACAATGCTGGAGAACGGAACGTCGCACGGCATATGCATGTATCGAAATGGAGAGCCGGTTGGGTTTCTACTGGGTGAATATATCGACAATCCACCTGATAGTCCGACTGCGCCCTATTTTCGCCAGAAGAGCGTCCTTGTCCGGTACCACGGCCATGCCGCCATTCCCCCATCAGCAACCAGGGTGTATCACGAACTTTACCGGGCAGCCGCCCGGCGCTGGGTAGAGGCAGGGTACTTCGCACACTATATCCAGATACCGGCTGGCAACAAAGAGCTAGACAAACTGTTCGCGGACCTGGGATTTGGCCGCAATCTTGGCTGGGCGTTCCGCAACATTGCCGGCAGGGTCGAGGCAGCGCCTCCTTCACCCCGGAACTCCATTCGTCGGGCCAATCAGCACGACCTCGAAGCCGTCTTCCATCTAAACTCACTGTTGGAAGAGTACGAGAGTCAGTCACCGGTGTTCCTGCCTCAGCCGACAGCAGCTGCCAGGGTCGCGCTCCGCAAGGAGTTCGAGGAATCGCTCGC
>CAZNYB010000072.1:0-21344 GCA_964577155.1 uncultured Thermomicrobiales bacterium
CAGCTGCGACCGCTGCCTCCACCGTTGGCTGGATGTTCTTGTTCATCCGGAACAGGTTCTCCGGGTCGAAGCGGTTCTTGAGCAGCACCAGCCGCTCGTAGATCTCCGGATCGTAGGCGGCCCGGGTGCGATCGTGACCTTCGTCAACGTTCAGGAAATTCATGTATGTCCCGGCGGAGTTGGGCAGAATGTCGGCGTTGAAATCACGTGCCCACTGGATATGCCGGTCAGTTTCCGCTGGGTCCTCCCAGGAGGATTGGGCGTTGATGATGTAGCGAACCTGCCGGTTCGGAACAGCGTTCCCCGCCGCCGGGGTATGATCCGCCTGGCCGCCAATCTGCATCATCAGCATCGACGAGAGCGGCGAGCTGAAATTGCCGGTGTGGCTGGCGATCACATCCATCAGGTCGTCGCTGATCTCCGAGAGGTACTCCGATTTCCAGTAATAGTGTCTTCCGTGGGGCTGCCCGGCATCGAGAAACTGCTGGTGTTTGGTAAATGGCATCGGACCGATCTTGCCGGCTAACGGATGTCCGAATTCGTTGATCGGCGCAGCCCATGTTTCGCCCTCCTCAAGCGGTCCGGCATAGGCAGCGGCGATGCCGACAATCGGTTTGCCGTGGATCTCTTCCGGAAAGATCGGCAAAGGCGGCGCGATCCGGGCCAGGAACATCATCGTCGCCTCGTCCGGAGCAGCCGCGGAGTAGTGCCGGAAGAAGTCCAGCACCTCATGGATGTCATCCATCGAGTAGAAAATCACGCCAGCAATCACCGTCGGTCCGAGCTGGAAAGCCTCGAATTCGAACCCGGTGACAATACCGAAGTTGCCTCCCCCGCCACGCAGTCCCCAGAAGAGATCGGCGTTCTCTTCATCACTGGCAGTCCGCAGCTCCCCGTCAGCGGTGACGATCTCGACCGACCTGAGGACGTCGCTGGTCCAACCCCATTTGCGGGTGAGCCAGCCGAAACCGCCACCAAGGACGAGACCGGAGACCCCGGTCGTCGAAACTGCCCCGCCAGGAACGATGAACCCATGCAGCTGTGTTTCGCTGTCGACATCGCCCCAGGTACAGCCCGGCTGCACCCAGACCCGTTGCCGATTCGGATCAACATGGACGCCGTTCATGAGCGAGAGGTCGATCATTAGCCCGCCTTCGCAGACAGCGGTTCCGGCGATGTTGTGTCCGCCGCCGCGCACCGAGACCAGCAACTCATGTTCGCGGGCGAAATTCACTGCCGCGATGACATCAGCTGAACCGGTGCAGCGGGCGATCAACGCCGGCTTCCGGTTGATCATGCCGTTCCAGATGCTGCGCGTCTCATCGTAACCGTTATCGCCCGGCATCAGGAGCGGGCCACGGAGCGATGTCCGGAATGTGTCGATCTCCGATTCCGGAACGAATACAGTCTCGTCATTGAGCGTTTTGACCTGAACGTCGGTCATGGTGAATCTCCTTCACTGAGCAAACATCATTGTTCGATATCATCAGCTTGACAGGGGTTCACCCGCCATACAAGTGCAGGATCTGTACTGCAATCTGCTCGCATAATCGCAGCCAACTCCTCTTAAAGCCCGCTCCCCGTCTTCGTGGGAGAGGGCTTTGGGGTGAGGGTGCATTGATCCGCCGATCAAGTATCATTAACATCCTGGTACAAAATCAGAACTACGAAACACCGTTTACCTGTGGAGAGGAACTGCGATATGGCACGTCGAAAGGGATACGGACAGTTCTGCCCGGTGTCGAAAGCGGCTGAGGTCTTTGCCGAGCGGTGGACGCCGCTGGTGCTGCGGGAGCTGTTGTCCGGCAGCCACCGGTTCAACGACATTCGGCGCGGGGTGCCGTTGATGTCGCCATCACTGCTCTCCAAACGATTGAAAGAGTTGGAGTGGGCCGGCCTGGTGGAGCGGCGGTCGCTGGAGAACGGGCAGGGGAACGGCTACTACCTGACCGGGGCTGGCGAGGCGCTACGGCCAATCATCGAAGGGCTTGGCATGTGGGGGCTGGAGTACCTGCAGAGTAATTTCGAACGGCAGGACCTCGATCCCGGCCTGCTGCTCTGGGACGTGCGCCGGAACATTCACGCCGACATGCTCCCGCCGGGCCAGGTACTGATCCACTTCGAGTTTCCCGAACAGCCAGCCAGGAAACGTTACTGGTGGCTACTGAAGGAGTCCGACGACGCTGAACTCGACCTGTGCCTGGAAGATCCCGGTTATGAGGTGGATATGACGGTCACCTCCAATCTGCTGACGATGTGCCGGGTCTGGCTCGGTGATCTCGATCTCGATGCCGCCCTGCGGTCCGGCGCGATTCAGCTCGACGGAACACCAGCATTACGGCTCAGCTTCAGGGACTGGATCGGGTTAAGCCCGTTTGCCGGGATGCAGCTGGCGTAGAACCGGCTCGCTAACCGGTTTCCGCAACCGGGTGAGCATCCTCGTTCTCCTCGTCGGCTTTCTCCTGCTGCACCTGCTCGCCGATCTCGCCCCGGTGCTTGATCAGGTCCTTCGTGTCCGTCCAACCGAATGCCCAGCACATCACGATGATGCCGAAGACGACATTCCAGGCCGTCAGCACGGCATCTTGCGCCAGCGAGTAGGCCGTCGCATTCCCGGTCGAGGTGTAGTTACGGAGCGCGTAGGCGTCGAGCGCCTGGGTCGTGCCAAGCCCGCCGGGAGCGACGGCAACCATGTGACCAAGCGAACTGGAAGCAATCACCAGAAAGACGGTGTGGATCGAAACCTCGATGTTGAATGCGGCCAGAAAGACAGCGGTATAGCCAAACCGGCAGGCGTAGGAGGCCAGCTCAGGCAGGAACACGCCAAGCGCATACCGCCGGGGTGGCCGAAATACAGCGCCACCAAGCTTGATCTGTTGCCCGAGTTTCTTCACTCTCGACCAGTAGTGCCGGACCAGTATGTAGACCAGCAAGGCGGCACTCACGGCGATGATGATCGCCAGCAACGGGTAGTCGGTAATCGCGGTAACTATCTCTCCGATGAACCCGGTCGAATCATCCCAGTTCTGGCGGGCGAAGAGAATCAGGATCGCGTAGTTGATGACAGCGAAGAAGGTGAACGCCAGCCCCTGGACAACCAGCCCGGCCACCAGCGTCGCAAAGCGTGCGCCGGGGATATAGAGTCGAAAGAGACCCAGCATAGCCCAGGTGCCGGCCTTCGCTGGAGCAATTGCGTTGAGCGCAACACCGCCCTGGTATGCGCCGAGAGACAGTTTGTAACTGACATGTTGGGTGGGGTAGGAAGCTCGCAGCACGCTTCTCCAGGCAATTGCGGTCAGCATCGACTCGGCGGTTTTCAGGATAATCGCCGCGATGATGAAGACGATCGATACCTGTTTGATGTTTTTCCAGACATCGTCCAGCCAGGCAATCACACTGATCCCGAAAATCCGGAATGTGAGAGCGATGACGGCAAAGATAGAGAGCCAGAGAACGATCTTCGCGATCCTTCTCCGACGGGTGGTTTGCTGTTCTCCGATATCAGCGCTGGTAATCTTCGTGCCAGTCAGCTTTTCGACCATCTGCGGATTGTATCCGAACGATTTCTTCCAACAAAACTCGAAAACATACTGACGACAACGGCCAGTTCGACTAGCTCTTTAGCTTGACTGCTGTGCCATAAGCAACGATCTCGGCCATACCCTGCTGTTCACCCATATCGGTGGAGTCGAACCGCATCCCGACAACCGCGTCCGCACCCTGATCTTGCGCGTGTTCCACCAGCCGCTCCAGCGCCGTGTGCCGCGCATCCTCAAGCGTACCGGTAAACTCCTGCACCTCGCCTCGCCGCAGCGCGCGGAATGAACCGGTGAAATTTCGTGCTGCTCCGGTGGACCGGACAATCAGCCCGAACGCCGGTCCGACATAGCTGGCAATCTCCCGGCCGGGAATTTCAAAGGTCGTTGCAATCGGGATCGCAAGCGGTTTGTTCAAGTCATCCATTAACATCTCCTGTCTTCCTTAAAATAGAGGCCCGGTGCAGATGCCACCGGTGAACGCAAACACGTCTCCGAATACATGCAGGATTGCCTCTCAGGCGGTTACCCACCTTCTCAGGCAAAAGAATAGTAGCGAGTGTGCGCCAGACCGGCAAACACTCTGCATTGTAACCAGCAGACGACATGCACAGCCCGGTCAAATTGACATAGAATCCGAACACACTTAAGCTACAATATCGGCTGCACTTCTCGACGGTACGGCAGCAGAGGCAAAACGGATTTCAGACATATAGTGCATCTTTAGCATCAGGAGGTCTCCATGATGGATCAAGAACAACCCGTTCGCAGTGAAGTCCAACATGCCGAAGAGATACTTGACCAGATTGAGCAAACTATCAGCGGCTGGATACATGGCATTGGGCAGATGGCGCGCATGGCTCCAGCAATTGCCGGGAAGTCAGCAATTTCCGGCCTCAGCCGGGTACAGACGGTGGGCAAACAAGCTGGAGAGCCAGCTCGCTCGGTCGCCAGGAGAATCCGGCGGGACGATTCCCCGCAGCGTATTGACCTGAACTCGGCATCGGCGGAAGATCTCACCACCATTACCGGCATCGGTCCGGTGCTGGCACAACGAATCGTCGACCGGCGGACGGAAGTGGGACCATACACTTCATTCGATGACCTGGCAGAAGTGCGGGGGCTGTCAAAGGATGTTGTCAAAGAAGCAAAGAAACAAGCCTCGATCGGCGACATGACGGAAAATACCGGCGACGAATCGGATTAACGACCATCAAGAAGGAGGATCACGATGAATGCTGATGATTATGTCACTGCGGAAGTGCTGATAGCGATAGCAGCCACAGCAGCTGTCGTCTCAAAGACCGGACGCCGCAAATTGCGCCGGGCGGCAGTCTACGGACTGGCCGGCACCCTGATCGCTGGCGGGGCCGTCAGCTCCTTCGGCCGCGGGATGGTCCGTGGTGTTCGCGACACCGCGTCACGGGGCACAGGGTTAGAAGCCAGCTCCGAACAGGCAGCCGGTTCCAGCTCAAACTGATTATTGAGGAGTTGGAGTAATAATGGAGACTGAAGAAACGACTGAATCAGGAGAAGCCAACTCACAAGCTGTTCGGGCAGCAAACCGACAATCTGCATCATCTAGCGCCAAGGCACAGTCCCGGACGAAGACTCCTGGATCTGATCGCCAGGTCAACAGCAAACAGCATTCGAAAGGCGCGGATTCTCTCTCTGATTCCCCCGGCTCTCCAGCCAAATCGGGGAACAGGGAGAATGCTAAAAAAGCAGCGGCTACTCTGTCTGAGTCAGGCGCGGAATCCGAACACAATCCAGGCATTGATCTATCTCCCGAAATTCAGCGAGCCGAAGCGCTTCTGGATGAATTCGGTCACCGCGCCGGGGGGCAACTCACCAATCTGGCGAGAACGCTGCTCCGGACTGCTGCCCGGGCGCGAGAAGAAGCTGAAGACATCTGGGCGGAAGCAAACAGCATCCGGCGCGGACACTACTAGCTCTGCAATATCATCAGAGGGCGTACTGATTTTTAACTCTGTGATTTCACCATTTAATCCTGAAAGATTGTCGGGAGGGCATACAAGGTCCAGGCTTGGTCCGGAGAAGTCTCACGTGAGTGACAGGAACGTGTCTCGATGAGCGCGGTTGCTACACCGCAAATTGTGCACAACCTCCCTGGCCGGATTCGCGTCCACTTGCCGGACTGGAATGGTGGCAGCCAGCAAGCTGTTGAACGGCAGGTGCTGCAATTTCCAGGAGTTCGGAAAGCCAGAGCTACCGGCCTCACCGGCAACGTGCTGATTCAGTTCGACCCCGCTGCAACCTCCGCCGACAGCATCATCGAGCAATTGCAGAATATTCCCGGTCAGGTTGAGCTAGATAGGCAGCCTGAAACAGTCGATGCTGACGAGACTGTCCCGCGGATAGCCTCGCCGGTCGTTCACCATGAACGAGTCGGGGCACTTCACCGCGCACGGATAACAGTGCATGGCATCGACCGGGATCCGTCACTTGCAACACGGGTAGTGGATCACCTCGAAGGCAAGCTTGATGTGGCTGCGCGCGCCAGCCTGGTGGTTGGCGGAGCTATCATCGAGTGGGAAGACCCTGACATTTCCGTCGAAGATATCGTCGGCGCTATCTCCGAAGTCGAGCTTCCTCCTGTAGAGGGAGAATCAAGACCGGTTCACCCCCTTTCGCCGGATCCGCTGGCCCAGAGTCTCTCAGGTGTGATCGGAGCCGGTATTGGCCTGGCCGCCTTTGCGATACGGCGAGGTTTCGGCCAGACTGGCCCACCGATTGCCTCAGCTGTTCCTGAAATCACCGCCGATGTACTCGGCATTCTGCGTGGGTTTCCGATAATCCGGAATACCGCACGGCGTCTTGTTGGTCCCAGCGTTGGCGATGCGATATTCCAGACGGTCGGCAATACTAACTTGCTACTCTCAGGCAATGCCCTTGGCCTGGCCGTCAACGAGGCAGAAGGCATGAGTCACCTCGCTGAAACACTCAACCGGCGGCAAGCCTGGCAGCGTTACGAACAGCAACTCGGAGAAACCGCACAACTTCTGCCGGGAACCACCCACCACGCGGAGGCTGGAGACCGCATTCCGTTCGAGGCGACAGTCCGCGACGGATCAGCAATCGCCACCGGCAACGATGGCCTGCCGGTGCATCTCGTTTCCGGATCCAGGGTGCCGCCCGGCGCATTGCTCCTCAGCGGGCTGGTCACCCTGGAGATCGAAAGCCCAGCCGCAGTTGTCCCGGAGCCAGGCAGACCGCCTGCCCCGCGCTCCCTGGCAGATCACTACAAGCAGGCTGGCGGGTTCGTATCGCTGGGTTATGCCCTGGCGACTGGACTGGTTACCCGTTCATTGGCTCGCGCCTTTGAAGCGTTGCTCCTGGTTACGCCACGAATTGCGTTCATCGGCTCGGAAGCCGCCGACCGTGGGGCAATCTCCCGGCTGGTACGGTCTGGCGTTGTTGTGGTTGGCACACGCCCGGAACGGGTCACCCAGCTTCCGGATGTACTCGTGCTAAGTTGCCCGCGCCTGCTCACCGATCACCTGGAAATCGCCGATGTCCGATCACTTGCCAAAAGCTACGACCGGCAGCAAATTGTGGATCTTGCCACGGCGGTTTCACTCGCCACCGAGAACCCCTGGGGCCGTGTCTTTCGTAGCTCAACCCCCCTGGCTATGACTGAAGGGAGGGTAGTTGGCGGCAATCAGGCGCAAGCCACTCTGGATGGCAAAGTCTATGCGCTGAGTTCACACGGGCACGGACCGATGGAGCTCGGAGCAAACGGAAGCCAACTCCCGGCAGGCGTGTACCAGCTTGTCCTGAGCGATGTTGAAAATGATCGTCCGATAGGGATCATTGCTCTGAGACCGCGCCTGGCTCACGGTGTTGATTCGATTGTTGAGCGAGCTCGCAAACATGGTGTCGAGATTGGCGTCCTCTCCGGTGGCGACCCGACTACGGCAACCGAAATCGCCGCCCGTGCCGGGGTGAAGCTCTATGACGACACCGACGCCGCGGCATTCATTCGGAGACGCCAGAGCGAAGGCGCAATCGTCGCCTTCGCGGCTGACGACGGCTCAGCAGCCGTCACCGCTTTCGGCGCCTGCGATCTGGCGATCGGCATCGCCCTTCCCCGCACCGAGTTTCCCGGCAGACCAGATCTCCTGGTATCCACGATTGAATCAATCGCGGACATTATTGAAACCGGGAACAGACGCAACCAGGCCGTTCGCGACTCAACGCTTTTCTCACTGGCAGCCAATGCATTTGGTTTAGCCTGGGGATTCTGGCGACGTCCAAACATCGGCAGGCTCAGCACATTTACCTATATTGGGACATTCGTTGCCCTGGCGGCAGGCTGGCTCCGGCTGCGAGGCGGCGAAGAGACTCGCCCGGCGGTGACGCGAATCGCTGATCCGCAACCGGAGAAATGGGGCCGCCGGAGCATCGAAGAAACGCTCGCTCTCCTGCTTGCACGTCCCGAGGGACTCTCCAGCAAAGAGGCAACGCTCCGTTGGAGCCGGCGAACCGACATCTCGAAAACACCTGGCCTGTTGGACGCGATTCTCGAACAGGCGCGTTCTCCACTTATCGGCATCATGGCCGGAGGAGCGCTCCTGTCGCTCTTTATCGGAAATATCATCGATGTGGCGATCATCGGCGCAACGATCACCTTCAATATCTTCGTTGGCGCCTGGCAAGAACACCAGGCTGATAAAACTGCTGAAACCCTGCGAAAGATGGCGACACCGGCAGCCCGGGTGCTCAGAGATGGCCAGGAGACAACCATTCCAGTCACCGACCTCGTTTCTGGCGACATCCTGGTGCTTGTTTCCGGTGATCGTGTGGCTGCCGATGCCCGTTTGCTGAGCAGCAACGGGCTGGAGGTGGACGACGCCGCGCTGACCGGTGAATCGCTGCCGGTCGTGAAATCTCCGCATGCGACCCAGGCGGAAGATCGCATTGTCCTTGAAGGCAGTGACATCGTCACCGGCGCCGCCCGGGCAGTCGTCTTTGCCACCGGGTCGGAAACGCGCATGGGCGCGACCGCAGCGGCGATTGCAATTGGCGAATACAAGGAGAGTCCGCTCAATATCCGTCTGAGTCAACTCCTGCGCTACGCGTTGCCTGTTTCTGCCGGCGCAGGTCTTCTGGTGCTCTTTTCCGGTCTCATCCGGGGCGCTCCACTCTGGAGTCAGCTTGCGATTGGATCAAGCCTCGCAATCGCGGCTGTGCCGGAAGGGTTGCCGCTGCTGGCAAAACTTGGCGAAGCCTCGGTGGCGAGGCGACTTGCCGGACGGAACGCCCTGGTGCGCCGGCTTACTGCCGTTGAGGCGCTTGGCCGGGTAGATGTTGCCTGTGCCGACAAGACCGGCACCCTCACCACTGGCAAGCTCGCCCTGCGAATCGTTGGCACCCCCGACGAAGAAGTGCAACTACCCGGAACTCTCACACCATCGCTCGAGCACGTTCTCCGCACCGCCGCCCTTGCCAGCCCGCACCCCGATGCGGATGGCGCGGCCGCTCACCCGACGGATGTCGCTGTTGTCAACGGCGCATTCGATGCCGGCATGGATAGCTACATCAACCTGGAGCGTGACGCCGTATCCCAGTTCGATTCACGACGCGGCTATCATGCCGCGAGAGTGAACGCCCACGTATGCCTGAAAGGCGCGCCTGAAACGCTCATTGAATGGTGCGACTGGACCAGATTAAATGGCGAAGTCGTTGAACTTGACGACCACAAACGAACCCAGGTCCTCAAGCGGACGGAAGCGCTCGCCGAGAACGGTTACCGGGTGTTGTTAGTCGCCGAAGGAGGCGCTGACACGTCGGTTGACGATCCATCTGGACTCACGTTACTCGGCATGGTCGGTATCCACGATCCGCTCCGGCAGACAGTTCCAGCAGCGGTCGAGCGATGCCGGGAGGCTGGTATCCGGGTCATGATGATCACCGGCGACCACCCGAAAACAGCACGCTCTATTGCGCTGGAGGCTGGTCTCAACGCGGATGAAGAGCATATCCTCACTGGCCGGGAGATTGCCGAACTGACTGATGATGAGCTAGATCAGCGTATCGAACAGATCACCATCGTCGCCCGGGCGACACCACTGGATAAACTCCGGATTGTTGAGAGCCTCCAGCGCCACGACCACACTGTTGCGATGACCGGCGACGGCGTCAACGACGCCCCGGCCTTGCGGCTTGCCGATGTCGGCGTTGCTATGGGACGGGGAACCGAAGTTGCACGCCAGGCGGCGGACGTCGTGCTTGCCGACGATGACTTCACCAGTCTGGTTGAAATTCTCGTCGAAGGGCGCAGTTTCTGGCAGAACATGCGACGCTCCGTCAGCATGTTGCTTGGCGGGAACCTCGGTGAACTGGGCTTGATGGCCGTGCCAGGCCTGGTCGGCCGGAATGTTCCGCTGGTGACCCGCCAGATTCTAGTCGTCAACATGATCTCCGACGTCGCGCCAGCGCTGGCGATCGCCTTGCAAGGCCCGGAGCATCGCGATCTTCACTCGCTCTCGCTCGAAGGGACGAACGCGCTCGAACAACAACTGCGGCACGATATCCTCCGGCGGGGAGCGTCAACGGCCTTGCCAGCAATCGCGGCCTACCTCGCCGCGCTCCCGCTAGGCGTGCCAGTCGCCAACACCGTCGGGTTCGCCAGCATCATCGGCACCCAGTTGTCCCAGACACTGGAACTTGGCTGGTCAGAACGGCGCATCAGCCCGGCTGTTACAGCAGCAGTGGCCGGGTCGGCTGGTTTACTGGTCGCTACCATTGTCTTCTCACCGCTGCGCTCGATCCTGCTGCTATCCCCCCTGCCGGCCGCTGGCTGGCTACTGATCGGCGGCTCCGCCATCGGCGCAGTCGCCTTGAGCAGGCTCCTGGCTATCGTGATGAAAGCGCCAGCCGAAGCGACCGAACCTGCCACTACCTCACTGGCGTTGACTGCTCCGGTATAAACCCGGATACATCGCTACACCGATCGATAACTTACAGTTTGCATAGCGGTAATACCCGTCCGGTATTTTTACAGAAGAACCAGGTTATTCCCGCAAGCTTTTGGATTCCCGCCGGTCGGTCCGGCAGGAAACCGGAGTGCGAGAGGACAGCACAATGATGAACACACAACGACACTCAGAAACTTCAGATCAGCAATCCATCCCCATGGCTCAGCCGTCGCTGTCCCTCGTATCAAATGATCGGGCGGCGAATGTTGACCCACGAGACGAGAACGCACCGGAACAACTGGGCTATCGATTCGGCCGCTTCCTTCGCTCAGCAATCCACCCGGGGCAGAGCCGGCAACCCGAGGGAGCGCTTCGGGATGTCAGTCTCCTCTCCAGTCGGGCTAATCAGCCGAATGCCTCACCGGCACAGTCGCCGGCTCGGCGTCAACCTGACCATGCCGTGCTGGATTTTCGAGCTGCCCGGAAAGCCCGGCAACCGGTGTCCGGTCAGCAACTGAAATCGTTCAGCCAGGATATCGCCGCGGACGGCTTGCGTGAGATCACCGACACTGTTATGGCCCGCTATGGCATGAAGCAGAGCCGGACGCCTCAGGCCGCCGAAGCGATACTCGGCGGCGCAATCATCCTCGGTCTCGCGCTCAAAGGGGATCTCTTGAACATTGCCGCACATGGAATAGAGACGATTGAGGCGGTGACAACGATACTCCAGTTTACCTTGAGTTTGCTGGTTGGCCCATTCCAGGCAGAGCTGCTCGCCGCCGTCGCCGGTAGCCTGGCCCTTGTGCTCTATAGCCGCTGGAGTGCCCGGAACCAGGAGCAGGCAATGCTAAGCCTGCAAGCCAGCTGATGCTCAGAAACCTCCGGCGCGATCGGGGCGATTCGCGGCATACTTGATCAGATCCGCCAGTTTCGCCGGAGGCCAGATGAACGTGCTGAACCGCATCGTTGTTTCAGATACTGAACTAGCCGAGATCTGCCAGCGCTACCACGTCCGCGAACTGGCGCTCTTCGGCTCCGTCCTGCGCGATGATTTTCGCGACGATAGCGACATCGATGTCCTGGTCGAATTCGAGCCTGACGCCCCAATCGGCCTGTTCGAACTCGTCGCCATGAGGCGTGAGCTGGCAGATCTCATCGGAAGAGATGTCGATTTGGTGGAAAAAGCCGGACTCAAGCAGGTTATCCGAGAGCCTGTTCTGCGATCGGCGGAAACTATCTATGCGGCATGATCGTCAACATCTGCTAGACATCATCGAGGCCACTGGTTCCATCACCCGATTTCTTGAAGGTATGGACCTGACAACCTTCATTAGCGATGACAGAACCCGGAGTGCTGTGATCTACCAGCTCATTGTCGTCGGAGAAGCCGCCAACCGTGTATCGGAGGATCTCCAGCGACGCTACGCAGACGTGCCCTGGAGACTGGCGATTGACACTCGCAATCTGTTCGCTCACCAGTACGCAGGTCTTAACTGGGATCGCGTCTGGCAGACAGCGACGATATCGATTCCTGCGCTTCACGCACAGGTCGATGCAATTCTCACCGCCGAATTCCCAGAAGCAGATCTGCGCTAAAGGATTCCCACGGCAGCGCGCTGAATGACAACAACCACAGAGTGTTTAATCATCGGACTTTCGTAGAAACGGGAGGTCCGTCCCGCGCGATCGGGGCGTTTCACGGCATACTTGATCAGATCCGCCAGTTGTCGCCGGAGGCCATATGAACGTGCTGAACCGCATCGTTGTTTCAGAGACCGAGCTAGCCGAGATCTGCCAGCGCTACCACGTCCGGGAACTGGCGCTCTTCGGCTCCGTCCTGCGCGATGATTTCCGCGACGATAGCGACATCGACGTGCTGGTCGAGTTCGAGCCAGACGCCCCAATTGGATTCTTTGAACTTGCCCGACTGCAGCGAGATCTCACGGAACTATTTTGCCGGGATGTTGAGGTCGTCCCAAAAGGTGGGCTAAACCCTGTCATTCGGAAACCGGTCCTGGAATCGGCGGTCGTGCTGTTTGCGAACTGACGAACTGTACCTGCGTGATTTACTCATAGCCGCCGATGACATTGCGGAGTTTCTCGCAGGATATGATCACACTACGTTTCTCGAAGATCGCGTCATGCGTCGGGCTACCCCGCAAGCATTGACTGAAATCGGCGAGGCGGCAAACCACGTATCGGAAGAATTGAAACACCGGTATCCCATCGTGGCATGGGACGAGGCCCGGGCTTTCCGCAATTTCGCTGTTCACCAGTACTTCGCCATTGATTGGAGTATTGTATGGAACACCGCTACCGTCAACGTTCCCGAACTTCGACCACAAATTGAGACGATCCTTGCCGCCGAGTTTCCCGATGCAGAGCAGCAACCGTTAATTGGTGGACCACCAGCCTGGACTGATGATCTTTCAGGCCACACGCTAACCCGGCGCGATCGGGGCGATACGCGGCATACTTGATCAGATCAGCCAGTTTCGCCGGAGGGCAGATGAATGTGCTGAACCGCATCGTTGTTTCAGAGACCGAGCTAGCCGAGATCTGTCAGCGCTACTACGTCCGCGAGCTGGCGCTCTTCGGCTCCGTCCTGCGCGACGATTTCCATGATGATAGCGACATCGACGTGCTGGTCGAGTTCGAGCCTGACGCCCCAATTGGATTCATTGCCTTGCAGGATTTCCAGGAAGATCTCGAAAACCTTTTCGGTCTGCCTGTCGACGTTGTGACGAAGAATGGACTCAATTCTTTTCTCCGCGAACCAGTGATGAACAGTGCTCGAGTCATCTATGCAACGTGATGAAGTGCATTTGCGAAATGTCCTGGTTCTCAACGATGAAATCAATGTGCTGCTCGCTGGCGTCGATGAGCAATCATTTCTCGCTACAGACGCTATTCGTAGCTCGGTCCTGCTCAAGCTCATCTTCATCGGCGAGGCTACCCGTTACATATCAGATGAGTTAAAGAGTCGCTATCCACAGGTGCGGTGGAGCCGCATCGTTGGTTTTCGCAACGTGACCGTCCACCGATACTGGGGTATTGATTGGGATATTGTCTGGAGTACCGCAACGCTCGAGGCTCCGGTCTATCGCAAGCAAGTTGTGGCGATCCTTGCCGCCGAATTTCCCGACGCAAGAGACCGGCCATAATGGCATGAATCGCCTGAGGCGGGTAGATGACCTATCAGATTGCGCAGTGTATCGAGGCTCAAAAGCCCACTGACTGATGAAGGCACACCCCTGCTACGGTCGCCACTCCGGACTCTAGCGGAAGTCAATGTTATGCTGCATACTGACCTTGCCATAATAACCGCAAGATGTTGATAATGTATCGTCCGGTATCAGGAACCAGAGAGGGGAGATTCTGTGCAAGAGAGTCAAAAAGTAGCGACCAGACGCACCAGATCAACGGAGCCATTTCTAGATGATGTGCCGTACGCGCAACCAAATCTGACTCCAGCAGAACGGACCGCAAAAGGAAAGGCAGCACGGAAGGTTGCCAAGCGATCGAGCCATGCCGAATGGTCTCCGCCAGCAAATCGCAGGGATCCGGTCAGTATTCTCGAAGAGCAGGCCGCATCCCGCATTCCTGAACTGGTCCCGATTCGTTACGGGCGCATGCTGATCTCCCCGTTTACGTTCTACCGGGGCGGGGCGGCGATCATGGCGGCAGACCTGGCCAGCACCCCGCAATCAGGAATAGCAGCTCAACTTTGCGGTGACGCTCATTTGTCCAATTTCGGCTTTTTCGCCTCGCCAGAACGAGATTTGCTCTTCGATATCAACGATTTTGATGAGACGATCACCGGCCCCTGGGAATGGGATGTCAAACGACTGGCAGCTAGCTTTGTCATCGCCGGTCGAGAGAACGGGTATTCAGCCAAAGAGTGCCGCAAGATCGTCGACGGCATGGTGAGCGACTACCAGAGCTGGATGAGAAGCTACGCCGAAATGGGAAATCTCGATGTCTGGTACACCCACGTTGACGCAGACGAGATCGTCACTGAAACGTACCATCACCTGACAACGACCCAGCTCAAGCGCGTCGAGATAACCGTTGCCAAAGCCAGGGCGCATGATGCGCTCCAGGCATTCAACAGACTCGGTCAAATTGTAGAAAAACAACCCCGGATCATTAGTGATCCCCCACTCATCGTTCCAGTGGAAGAGCTGATGGAAAGCGACGATCAGAACTTGATCACCTCGACGACGATCAACCATCTCAAAACATATGCCGAAACGCTGGTGAGCGACCGGCGTCATCTCCTCGAGGAATACCAGCTCAGGCATCTGGCACGAAAAGTTGTTGGCGTTGGCAGTGTCGGCACCCGGGCCTGGATTGTGCTGCTAACCGGGCGGGATGAAAATGATCCGTTATTCTTGCAGGTCAAAGAAGCCGGGCATTCGGTGCTGGAACCGTATGTTGGATCCAGCGGGTTTGAAAACCAGGGAGAGCGAGTTGTGGCCGGCCAGCGATTGATGCAGGCAGCCAGTGATATCTTCCTGGGCTGGGAGCGGATGAAGGATGTCGACGGATTTGAAGCGGATTTCTACGTCCGGCAGCTGCGTGACTGGAAAGGTTCGTTCCGGGTCGAACGAATGAGCGCGGAAGGCATGGAAATGTACGGTCAGCTCTGTGGCTGGACACTTGCTCGCGCCCATGCACGATCGGGAGATCGCATAGCCATCAGCGCCTACATTGGACCTGGCGCGCCATTCCGCAAAGCCATCGTTGCATTCGCCGAAGCCTACGCAGACCAGAATGAACGCGACTACCAGACATTCAAGCAAGCGGTCGATTCAGGAAGTATTGAAGCTGTCACCGGACTCTGATCCCGACCCGATATCTGTGCTACGCTCGGTTTGGCACTGCACTGCCCCTGAGCGTTAACCTGTTGGCCTGCTGGAGGGAATGAAAGCGAGCGTTGCTTCGATGCACCGGTGGTTGCGGTGGGTTTTCCTGGTAGGTGTTCTCGCGCTGATCCCAGCCGGTGTCGCCGCACAAGATAGCGACAACCCGGACGACAGCTCCACCATTCGCATAGGCGGCGATATCACGATTAGCGACAACGAGCGGATTGGCACGCTCATCTCCATCAACGGCAACGCCGTCATTGACGGCCGTGTAGACAATATTCTCTGGGGCATCAGCAGCGATGTCACTGTGAACGGGACGGTCGACGGCGATATCGTCATGTTGTGGGGTTCGCTCACACTTGCCGATGGCGCGGTCGTGAACGGCGATATCGATCTCGGCGATACCGTCTACACCCCTGCTCCCGGGGCAACAGTAAACGGAACGCTTGAAGACAATGCCTTTTCCCTCCTTACCGACTGGAAATCACGCGGCACCCACGCCAGGATCTGGACCAGTCTGACACTACTCTGCCTGGTCGTGGCCGTGGTGCTGGCGAGAATCGGCGGCGATCAGATCGACAAAGTTGGCAACAGCGTCATTCGCCGCCCGCTGATCACGCTCGGGACTGGCTGCCTGGCTTCCATTGTTCTGCCGCTGGCGGGATTGTTGATGCTCACGTCGATCTTCGTGCTGCCGATGGGCGCGCTGCTGCTTGTCCTGGTACCCGGACTCTGGCTCACCGGCTATATCGTCACCGGCATCATGCTTGGCCGGTTGCTCTTGACCAGGAGCGACGACCTGCTCCGCAGCGAAGCCTACAATCCGTATGCCGCCGCGATTGTGGGCATCCTGCTCATCCAACTACTGGTGTTGATTCCGCTTGGGGATATGCTGATTATATTTGTGGCTATCGTCGTCGGCACCGGGGCGCTTCTGGTTACGGCCTTCACCACGTCGGAGCCGCTCGCTCCCGCAGGCGCGTCCGCGACACACGCGGCGTCTCCGTCACCTGAATTGCCGCAGGGAAGGCGGAGAATCGTCACCCGAGTGCTGGTGCTCTGGCTCGTCAACGCACTGGCATTGCTACTCATCGCCGGATTGACTCCCACACTGAACTTTTCCAGTTCTTCCGCGGCGCTGGGTCTGGCGGCTATGGTCGGCCTGTTCAACGCGGTGATCCGGCCACTGATTCTGCGAGTAACACTGCCGCTTACCGTGCTGACCCTCGGTCTCTTCGTGCTGTTTATCGACGCGATGCTCTTGCAATTTGCGGAGAGGATCATGCCCGGCGTTGAGGTGGAATCATTCTGGGCTGCCTTCGGTACGGCAATTCTCCTTTCACTCATCAACCTGTTAGTAGGTGGGGTGCTGGCTGTCGGCGATGACAACTCCTTCTACCGCTATTCAATGCGCCGTTTTGCCAACCGCGAGCGCCGGCCAGACGCCGACCTGAAAGGAACGATGCTCATTGTTGAGATTGACGGGCTAAGCCACCCGGTGCTGATGCAAGCGATGGCTGGCGGGTATGCGCCAAATCTGGCCCGCTGGGTCGACGAAGGATCGCATATTCTGGAGGAGTTTGACTGCGGCCTGCCTGCACAAACGTCAGCCTGCCAGGCCGGCATTCTCTACGGCGACAATTTCGACATCCCCGCCTTTCGCTGGTACGAAAAAGAAAACAGCACGCTCATGGTGTCGAACAATCCGCGCCAGGCCAGTGAGATCGACCGGCGGCTCCGGGAACGCAGCGACGGTCTGCTCCACCAGGATGGCGTCAGTATCGGCAACCTCGTCAGCGGCGGCGCGGCCGAAGCGCCGCTGACGATGAGCGCGGTCACCACCAGCCCGCGAGCGATGGCCCGTGAGCAATCGTCACTCTATTTCTACTTCCTTGGCCCGTACAACTTCATGCGCACCATCGCTCTGATGATCAATGAAATCGTGATCGAACGCTGGGAAGCCTTCCAGCAACGACGGTCCGACGTTCAACCACGGATGCATCGCAACTGGTCCTATGTACTGGAACGGATTGTCTCGACAATTCTCATTCGAGATCTGGAGACAGCTATCGTTCTGCGTGATATTTACGCTGGCGTGCCGGTGAGCTACGCGATGTATGTCGGGTACGATGTCGTCGCCCACCATGCCGGACCGGCTTCGCCTGACGCGCTGAAGGTGCTGGAGAAGATCGACCGCCGGATCGGCATGCTGGAACGGGCCGCCACAGATGCAACCCAACCGGTGCATTTCGTCGTCCTCTCCGACCATGGCCAGAGCTGGGGGGCGACGTTCCTCCAGCAGTATGGCGAAACGGTGGAGGATATCGTTAACCGCTTGACCGACCCTGAGCTGCAAGTAAGCGGCGCGAACGCCGGTGAACATGAGGGGTTCAATCAGTTCAACGCCATGTTGAGCGGGTTGATCGCAGGCGAGACCGGTCAGAGCCGCACAGCCCGGCGGATTCTCCAGCAGCAGACCAGCGACGGCTATGTCGACATCACTCCGAAACCAGAAAAAGAACCTGATCCGGATGAGGAATCACGGATACTGGTGCTCGCGTCAGGCAACCTGGGGCTGGTCTACCTGAAAGATCTGCCGGGCAGAGCAACCCTGGAGATGATTGAAGCAACCTATCCGGGGCTGATCGAAGGGTTGGTAACCCATGAAGGCATCGGCTTCATGATGGTGGCGACCCAGGACCGGGGACCGGTCATCATCGGCCCCAGGGGACTCTACTTGCTGGAGACAGATACCGTTGAAGGTGAACTCAATCCGCTCGAACACTACGGACCCAGAGCGGCTGACCATTACCGGCGGCTAGACAGCTTCCCGAATTGTGGCGACATCATGCTCAACAGCACACTGAACACGGCAACGAATGAGGTGCCAGCGTTTGAAGAGCTGATCGGATCTCACGGTGGTCTCGGCGGGCCGCAGACCCAGCCATTCCTGCTCTATCCAACGGAGTGGACGCCTTCCGAAAAGAATATTCATACGGCGAACGAGATCTACACTGTGCTGGAGGACTGGCGGCGAGACCTGCATGTTGACGCCGATGAACCGGAAGAGCAAGCAGCGGACTAATACAATCTTTGACAATTCGTGTGTTTCTTCCCTTCTTCCCATTGCCGAAGTGACCGCAGTGTAGTAAGTTCAGGTATATTTAGTCGACGGAACGGTTCTCCCGCCGACGGTGGATCAGGCGGGATGTATTGGAGGATTACAGCATGCTGTGGTATCTGTTTGCGATTTTTCTGCCATTCCTGGCGGTGGCATTTAAAACGAAAAAGCTAGCACCTTCACTGATCGCCCTGGGTCTGACCTTGCTGGGCTGGATTCCAGGTGCAATTTATGGCGTTTTCGTCATCCACAAATATGCCAAGGATGAGGTCGGCGAGGACGAGGTCGCCGGCGTCTAACCACTCAGCACTCTCTTCAGTCAATGGAGAGTCTGGCGTTCGTCAGGAGTAGAGCATAATGAGGCGTTCGGATGGTTGTCACAACAGACGCCATCCGATGACGCCTTATTTTAATGAATCCGTTTACTCCCGCAATGAGACCTTCCCGCAGTTCACAGCAGCATTGGCTCAGGCAGTTCGGATGTAGGGGAGAACCTTGTGTTCTCCCGGTAGAAAGAATCGCAATGTGTGCCGGGAGAACACAAGGTTCTCCCCTACGAAAAGACATCAGTACTTCGAGAATTACTCTTTAGATCCATCATTAAATAGCGAATATACAGGTTGAATAAACATCGGTGTCAGGGTGAATCTTTTGATCGGCCAAATAGCGCAACTGCTGCATCGGAGCGGATACGAGGTTCACCCTGAAGAAAACCGCTCACTATCAATAAGAGCCACTCCGATCAGCAACCAGGGAATCGGTTAGATGAGCGAATCCATACATACCTATACCAAGGATGCAAGACAGAGTGCTGATCAAGCACTTGAGTTCGTCAAGACCCCAGTACATATCAAGATTCTGAAGATCCTGGCCGCTGTTGCAGCCGTTGCGGCAGTTGCCCTGATCATCCATTTCGCGGGCTTCAATGTTATCCACTGGGCGGAACAGGTGTTCGACAACATTCGGGCGGCTTCGCCGTGGTGGATCATTGCCGCGCTTTTTTTCAAAGTGTTAGAGATAGGATTGATCGTCGTCGCCTGGCAGACCATTCTCCGAGCCACCTACCCGGACGCCCAGATCTCCTATAAGTTTGTACTTGGCGCATACGGCGGTGGTCTGGCTCTGAATGCCGTTAGCCCGGCCAAACTCGGCACCTGGGCGATGATCGGCCTCTTTCGGCTCTATATTCCCGGCTCACGGGTGGCCACGCTCCTGGCGGCAATGGTCGTTCAGGGGCTGGCATTCACCGCCTTCGCCATCATCATCTGGATTATTCTCCTCTTCGATCACCCGGATGCTCTAGGTGACCAACTCGATTTTCGCGCTGCGGCAACGAATTTTATTGGCGGTCACTGGGTGCTGGCGTTGATCGTCGCCGTGAGTTTGGCGCTGCTGATCGTTGCCTTTGCCCGGGCTTTCTCGGCAAAGATCAAAGGGTTGTGGCAACAACTCCTCCTCGGCGGCGTGATCTTCAAGCAGCCAAAACGCTACTTTAGCGGCGTTTTTCTCCCCGAACTCGGTTCGTTCATGATGCGCTGGGCGGGGTTTGCCTGTTTCCTGGCGGCGTTCGGCATCCCGGTTACGTTAACAACTGTCTTCCGTATCGTCGGCTCTCATGCGCTGGCCGGGATCGTCGCCCTGACGCCGGGTGGCGTCGGCACGACCCAGGCGCTGGATGTCATCGCATTGCGCGGCTACGCAAACGCAGACACCGCAACCGCGTTCTCGCTCTCACAGGATGCGGTTACGTTGGGATTTAGCGTCGTTTTTGGAGCTGTCGTCATGATCCTGGCATTCGGCTGGTCCGAAACACGCGACCTCGTCCGCCACCGCGACGAGATCGTTGAGGAGATGCGAGACGAAAACACCGACGAAACGACAGCGGTCCAGGAAGCACAGCCTTAGATTTGACGCGTAGTTTAGTCGCGCACCACGCTTGAAGGCGCGTTAGCGGGTGTACTCGTCCATCTGCTGCTGACGCCGGATATCCTCTTCAATCTCCCAGCGTGAGCCCTCTTTGGCCGGCAAAATCGCGCCAACCAACCAGAGAAATGGCAGAAAGATACCGAGTACCCCGAGAATGATGTGGCCTTTCTTAAAAGTCATGATCGCGACAGTGAAGATCATGAAGATATACAGAGCAAAGAGGCAGAATCCCAATCCCCCGGCTGCCCACTCCATTACCGTGTTCCTTTCGTCTGCTCATCAGGAGCCGTCTACCGCAAGCCTACTAAACTAATATGATGTTTACGCTCCTCTTTTACCACATATGGCATGCTTCGTGATGATATGGACATTCGCCGCTTGACGAACAGTGACATCACCCTGATATGCCAGATCGATCGGTCTGAGATCGTCAACTCTGCCTACCGGGTTGAAGATGGCGAATTGGTGGAATTTCCGGTGTCATGGGACATTCCGTCCTGGAATCGGGAAGGCGCCGGCGAGCACAGCCTCAACCAGCAGATCAAGCACTGGACACCAGTCGTCAACGACGGCGGCATCCTGCTCGGCGCATTCGATGGTGTTCAAGTTCTCGGACTGGCCATCGTCGTGCCTGAATATGAAGTCGGCCTGACCTGGCTGGCGTTCCTCCATGTCAGCCGTCCGCACCGTGGCCGTGGCGCTGGCGCCGCGCTCTGGGCTGCAAGCGAACGGATCGCCCTGGACAACAGATCAAGCCAGATCTATGTTTCCGCCGTTCCCTCCGGTCCGACCATCGACTTCTACCGCCGCCGGGGCTGCGAGCTCGCGACCAACCCGCACCCGGAACTCTTCGCCCAGGAGCCTGAGGATATCCACCTGATCCGAAAACTTTATGTCGTCTAGAACGGTTCTCAAGAACGTCTATTCGTAGGGGCGAACCTTGTGTTCG
>CAZNYB010000073.1:0-5211 GCA_964577155.1 uncultured Thermomicrobiales bacterium
CAATCTCGTGGCTGATGTCATTCGTGCCAACCTCATTTGGCTCCATTCCCTATTAACAATCCAACATCAAATTTCTAGCATACCTGTGCCTCGTAACCAGGACAATGGTCTACCTGCCTGTGCAACGTGCAGAAGATCCGAAATTTGCACGAGTCCCAGCAACTTCAGTTTCTCGGTTGCCTGCTCCAAATTAACATTCAGATTGACACTTCCTGATGAATCGATCGGATAGATATTCCAGGAGTTTCGGAAACACAACTCTGTTAGCGCCAATGGTAAAACCATTTGGTAGAAACAGGTGTATACATCAAGAGGGATGACGACATGAACAAGACTGGTTGGGAACGTAATGAGATTTCGTCTGCCGGTGAGGAGCATCTCGATCCCGAATATGTCCGCACCTACGACCGCAAGGCAGCATTTGACCCAACGAGTGATCTGGAGATTCTCCGCCGCCATGGGCTGAACGAGCAGAGCATCGTCGTGGATATCGGGGCTGGCACCGGCGAATTTGCCATCGCCGTTGCGCCGCTCTGCGAACGGGTGGTGGCGGTTGACATCTCGCTGGTCATGATCGAGCAGCTACAGGAGAAAGTCAGCCAGCTGTCGATCAGCAACCTGGAGATCGTGCGGGCCGGGTATCTCTCCTACGAGCACCAGGGGGCAGCGCCGGATGTCGTCTACTCACGGAATACCCTCCACCACCTGCCTGATTTCTGGAAAGCGGTCGCGCTTCAGCGGGTAGCGGAGATGCTCGAACCCGGCGGATTGCTGCTGCTGCACGATCTTGTCTACTCGTTCGAACCGTCCGAAGCCGAGCAGGTCTTCGAACCCTGGCTGGCCGGGGCGGTCGACCGGCCTGAAGATGGATTCACCCGCCCGGAACTGGAGACCCATATCCGCGAGGAATACAGCACCTTCAGCTGGCTGCTGGAGCCGATGCTGGAGCGGGCTGGCTTCGAGCTACTCGATGTCCGCCACCGGCCATCGCGAACCTACTCAGCCTATGTCTGCGAAAAGCGATAGAGTAGTTCCCAAAAGTACTGTCGCCTTTTCATAGGAGAGAACCTTGTCTTCTCCCGGCGCACATTGCGATTCTTTCTACCGGGATAGCACAAGGTTTTCCCCTACAATCGAGCCGTCTGAACCAATACGTCTGTGAACTGTTGCAGGTTCGTGTAGCGCGAGTTGAGTGTAATCAACTAACCGCTGGGCAGACCTGTGCAGCGGAGGGCGTGTATGGAACCTATGAGGTTGCTGCGAGATGAGAGGCGAGGTCAAACATGGTGAACGAACCGAAACGTACTAACATCTAACTGATTGCCACCGATGAATCAAGCCTCCTGGACAGCGACCAGTTTCATCACCTGATCGTCGGCATAGAAGATCCGAAGCTTGCCGTTCCAGATCTCAAAGCTGTGCGCTTCCGCCAGAGCGGAAATCAGCATTCCGTCCAGGGACATGTAGTCATATGACATTAACGCAAAGGCGTCGTTCATTTCCAGAAATTGAATCTCGGCCGCCGTCAGTCGAAGATAATCGATTGGGATCATCCCGGCGCACAACATTAGCGTCATAGCCACACTGTTTTTTGACGGCATCGTTAACGTTCGCCAGTCGCGGGAGTACTCCTCCTCGAAACTGTACAGGTTGCAGGGCGCTCTGCCATAGACGTGGCCAGTTGCGCTATCAAAAATCACCGTTCCTCCGGCCGTGTCGTTCTCCCATGAGGATTCAACGTTGCCCATAGACGTTATCCACCAGATGGTGTCCTCCAGTGGGGTAGCTGGCGTTTTCTGGACTATTTCGACGAGGTCGATTCGACGTCTGAATCGCGCTGATTCATTATTCATCGTGTTAGATTCGGCGACGATCAACTCATACTCAAAGCCGCTTTCGAACTCAAAATCATTGATCGGTATGTGGAGCAGCGTCCACCGGTCGTCGGGATGCGATTTGACGAGCAGGCACTCTCTGGAGCCACCACCCTCGCACTCGACCGTCTGTGGGCCGACAAGCAGCCACTTCTGTACGCCATTGATAGCCGGTTCACCGGCAACGGCGACCCGACAGACGACTTCTGACAGGATGAACACCGCCACAATGATCGCGATGGTGAACTCTCCAAGCGTGAGCCTATCTAACCGGCGAATTTCTGTCTTGTGTATTGGGATCTCTCTTCCAGATAATGAAGCTGCAATGTTCTCGCCAGTTCTGAAGGTTGGTCAGCCCAGGTTCGAGTTGCGGAAGCTGGCCCGCTGCTTGACGGGCTGCGCAACCTGGCAGATCTGGATGTGGAAGAGGTACCGAATTGTGTCAGGAACCGTTCCTGACGATACGTCCATCATAGTCGGTCAGTCTGCCAGGCAACATCGTGAAAATTACCTAATCACAAGCATGAGATGGAGCAGTACGGAGAGACCTGGTGAAACATCGGTTCAACTGGCCAGATGTAGTCCAGTCTCTGGACACAATCTGCGTAAATCGTTGATGGTTTGGGAAACTGTTCAATACAACGGATGGGTATGGTAGAAAAAGAGGAAAAGATCAGACGCCAGGCGTGTCGTCAAACTGAGACGGAGGAAGACGGTGAATCAATCCGGAACGGTACCTGATGCTGCCGATGACGCAACTGACCATCAGCCGGAAGATCGCCTTCCAGAACAGGCGTTAGCTGAAAACCGGCGACGGCCCTGGAACCAGTGGCGATTTGATCCGGAACCAGAAACTATTGAAAATGTCCAGAACGAGCTGATCTTTGAAGGCAAACGCAGGACGCCTTTTCTCTTTCGATTCTTCACGCTCCTGATCCTGTCGACATTCATCTCCTCATTCGGTCTGCTTTCCAATTCTTCGGCAGTCGTCATTGCTGCCATGATTGTCGCGCCGCTGATGACGCCAATTATGGGGATCGCCGTCGGGCTCGTCGGCGGAAACTACCGGCGGCAGCTCGAGTCAGGCGGTCTGGTAGTCGTTGCCACCGTCGTCATAGCCGTTCAGTCCATTGTCATCGCATTTCTGGTTCCGGAGCCAGCGGTTATTCCAGATCAGATACTCTCCCGCACCGATCCAACGCTCATTGATCTTCTGATCGCCATTGCCGCTGGCGCCGCAGGTGGCTACAGCATCGTCCGGCGTGAGGCAAGCTCGGCGCTGGCTGGAGTCGCGATTGGCGTATCTCTTGTGCCACCGCTCTGCTCTTACGGCATTTTGCTTGCCTGGGGAAAGTCGGATCTGGCAGATAGCGCACTGCTCCTTTACCTGACCAACCTGGCTGCCATCGTCTTCACTGGAGCGCTCGTCTTCAGCATCGTCGGCTTCCTGCCGATTAACCGGCTTGGAACGTTGCCAGGTCGTATCAAGATCGGACTTGCGGCGGCGTCCATTGCCATTCTCATCGTCGCGGTCCCGCTCTATTTTCAGACGGAGAATGTGCTGACGCAATCGACCGACCAGCAGACTGTTTCCGGAATCGTCAATGACGCGCTCAAGGGCACCGACTTTGTGCTCATGGACTACAGTGCTGATGGGAACGACCTCATTTTGAGCATCGGCGGTCCATCTGGATCGCTAGAAACACCACCTACATCCGCACAGGATCTGGCCAATCAAATAGGGGAAGCTCTCGGAGAACCGGTTGATCTGGAGGTTCGTCTGTACCCCTACGGATCATTCCCGGCCAGTTCCACTCCGGTGGAGTAACTGCGACATCATCAATCCTGGAATCTGGCTGTTACCTTCGCAAACAGCGTCCGAAGGATTCCTTCCCGGCCTGGCTCCGGACGCGAGCGATGGCCCAGGCGAAGCCAGGCAACTCGCGTTCGATCATGTCGTCGTCACTGCCACGCAGCAGCTACCGGATCAATCCCCGGTAATCTCGTTTCAAGATCGAGTACATACGCATATCCAGCCAGCGGCCTTTTGTGAGACGCCAGGCGCGCAGCGTGCCCTCGTAGCTCAGGCCGCACTTCTCCAGCACCCGGGCGGAGCCGATGTTCTCCGGCTCACAGGTTGCCTGAATGCGGTTGACCTCGAGGTTGTCGAAGCTGAAGCGGATTACCTCCCGGGCGCACTCTGTCATCAGCCCTTGCCCCCAGTACTTGCGTGCGAGGTGGAATCCGATTTCCTGGATCTGGTGTTCAGGTGGCTGGAGGATAAACCCGAACGCGCCGATGAACTTCCGGTCTCCTCTGTGTTCAATTCCCCATGCGCCGCCGGTGACGTCATCAAATCCGTCCACCTCGCGCTGCAGGAAGACTCGCGCATCTTCGATCGAACGGTGTGTTTCCCAGGATGTGAAGCGAGTCATCTCAGGATCTGAGCCATACTCGAACATATCCTGGTCGTCGTCGAGCGTCATCGGCCTGAGCAGCAATCGTTCTGTCTGCAGGTCTGGAAGTTCTGAAAGGATCGCCGCAACTTGCGGCCAGCTGGCGTCGTCCATCGGTTGTCCCACGATCGTTCTACCTGCCCGGTCGTATTATTCTACTGGCTATCTGAGATGGTATTGTTAGATAATCGCCTGTTCCTGAACAGGCATGACGACGGCGTCCCGAGTCGGGGACGCCGCCGTTGCATTGAGGGTATTCGTCTATCAACTGCCGGCAGCAATCAATAGCTGCTCTCATCCGTATCAGTGGATATCGTTGACTATCCCTGAAACCAGATCGTATTTCGTGTTCGGAAAGCCGTCGCTGAAGTGGAACGTGTATGAGCCAGGGAGGAGTTCCATTCCGTTGGTGAAGGTTTTCCAGCCCTTTGCATAGTAGCTCGTCGCTGTCTCGCTTACGGAGTTGACCTCTCCGGTCTGGAAGGTGACCGTGGTTGAACTGCCGCTGATGGCCACGCTATTCTTCTGCTCACGGGTTCCGAGGTAGACCATGGCGAAGCTGTAGGAGCCGGGCAACATTTCGACATCGACCGTTCCACCGGAAGTATCGCCGATGGTCTTCCAGCCCTTGGCGTAGTAGGAGGCGCTGCCAGTGTCGATCAAGGCGCCGGAGCTATCTTGCAGTTCGACGGTGACGCCAGTCGTCTGGAAGGTGACCGTGGTTGAACTGCCACTGATAGCTACGCCATTCTTCTGCTCACGGGTTCCGTTGTAGACCATGGCGAAGCTGTAGGAGCCGGGCAACATTTCGACATTGACGGTCCCTCCGGAAGTATCGCCGATGGTCTTCCAGCCCTTGGCGTAGTAGGAGGCGTTGCCGG
>CAZNYB010000073.1:5311-20703 GCA_964577155.1 uncultured Thermomicrobiales bacterium
CCGGAAGTATCGCCGATGGTCTTCCAGCCCTTGGCGTAGTAGGAGGCGTTGCCGGTATCGATCAACAAGTTGGAGCTATCAAGTAGCTCGACGGTGACGCCGGTTGTCTGGAAGTCGTAGATCGAGTTGGTCGGCTGGTGCTGGGTGATCTGCTGGCGGGTGCCGTTGTGGACCAGCGCGATGGTTACGTTGTTGAACTGTCCGTCGAGAAGGTGGCAGATCTTACCCTGAGCATCGGTGTCGCCAATCGCCTGCCAACCTCCGGCATAAGCTGAGCCAGAGGCACCTGCGATCGGTTGGCCAGAGCTATCCTTCAGGTGAGCAACTATCGCGCTCTTGACGAGGTGGTCGCCGCTGGCAATCGGGAGATCGACGCTGCAACCTCCGGAATTCTTGAGATAGAAAGTGACCGTTCCCGGGAGAAACTCCATCGGGTTGGAGAGTGTATGGAACTGCTTAAAGTACCAGGACACGCCCTCGCTAAAGTAGATACTGACCCGACCGGTCTGGAAGGTAACGGTTGTTGTGTTGCCACTGATGACGACATCATCCATCTGCTGCCGGCTGCCGCCGTTGTAGACCATGGCGAAGCTATACTCGCCCGGAAGCATTTCAACATGTATCGTCCCACCAGAGGTGTCGCCAATCGAGTGCCAGCCACCGGCATAGTAGGAAGCAGCTCCGGTGTCGATCAGTGCGCCGTCAGCGTTGCGCAGCTCGACGGTGACGCCGGTCGTCTGGAAATCATAAATCGAGTTGGTTGGCTGGTGCTGGGTGATCTGCTGGCGGGTGCCGTTGTGAACCAGAGCCACCGTCGCATTGCCGGCTTTGCCATCGAAGAGGTGACAGATGCGACCGTTGGCATCCGTTGTGCCGATCGAGTGCCAGCCGCCAGCGTAGTAGGCAGAGCCGTCGGCTCCGGCGATCGGTTGTCCAGAGCTATCTTTCAGCCGGGCAACGATCGCGCTCTTGACCAGGTGGTCGCCGCTGGCGATCGGGATGCTGACCTGGCAGCTGCTGGTGTTTGGCAGGTAGAAGATGTAGGTGCCGGGAAGGAACTCGCTCGGATTGGAGACTCCATGGTAACCGTTGTAGTACCAGTTGGCTCCTTCACTGAAGAACAGGCTTAGTCGTCCGGTCTGGAAGGTGACCGTCGTCGCACTGCCGCTGATGACGACGTCATTCATCTGCTGCCGGCTACTGCCGTTGTAGACCATGGCAAAGCTGTATTCGCCGGAGAGCATCTCCTGCGTTACCTCACCGCCGGAGGTCGTGCCTGATCCAAACGTTTTCCAGCCACTTGCGTAGTAATCGACATCGCCGGAATCGATCAGCGCACCATCGGCGTTCCGTAGTTCAACAGTCGTTGTTGTTGTCTGAAAGGTAAAGTTTGAGGCATCGAGTTCTGTTCGGTTTTGCTGATTCCGAGTCCCCAGATAGGTCATGGAGATGCTGAGATGCGGTGAATCATTCGCAATGGCGAACTCGATCTTGCCGGTGCTATCCGTTTGCCCTGGAACGCTGTTCCATCCGCCGAGGTAATAGCCTACGGTGCCGCCTTCGATCCCAACTCCGTCAGAATCCTTCAGATAAACCGTGATGTCGAAACCATCGTCAGCGCCAACCGGATTTGGCATTAGCGTCAGGAGGGCGAATGCGATTGCCAGCAAAACCGCCGTTGCCAGCATCACTGGCAGGCGCAGGTTCCGGCGTGAATGTGTGAGTATTGTCAAGATGAATCTTCCTTCATTAAATCTAGAACGCAGGCATCAGGCACACGCATATGCCGTAAAAAACAACTCCTTCCGATCAAGTTCACTTACTAGCATCGGTTTAGAATACATCAGGTATATAATAGAGTCAAGTATTTTTCATGGGCGAAATCACGATAGAATCATATAATTGTTAGAAGCTGTGAATCGCATAGTCTCTAATCTTTAATCCTTACCTAACCTGGACCTGGCTAGCTGTGATTCACACTGACCGAATTGACTATTTCACCCTGTGCAAATGTTCTTCAGCTCCTTGCGTCGCCGGCGCACTCCAGAGATCGCCAGTCCACTGGCAGGGTGACAATCTGTCAGGCACGCTACCTGGTTACGCACGACAAGAGCTGATGGATGTTTGTCAATCGGGTCAGGACCGGGAACCGCGTCGCCAGACCATTGTGAAACTGATTGGCTGGCCGAGGTAGCGATCCCACGTCGGCTTGTGTTCCAGCCAGGTGTCATCGACGACGGCTTCTCGCATCTCCCGCAGCTCCCAGCCGGATGCCATCGCCGCCCGGACGTGGTCGCTGAAGAGGTGAATATAGCATTCTATGGCCAGCGGCTCGCCGGTGGCGGAGTCGAAGTGGGTCGGGACGCCGTTGAGAAGGAAGAACGGGTGGTAGCCCACCAGGACGAACCAACTGCTGGCCCGGCTAATCCTGGCAGCTTCCTGGTAGAGCGGTCCGAGTTCCGGCAAATGCTCGTCGACTAGCACCGCAGTAACAAGATCGTAGGTGTCGTCCGGGAGCGGTGTCTTGCTGATGTCTGAGAGGTGTAGCTGACGGTAGACCGCTTTCGCCTGTGCCTGGCGGAGCATCTCCGACGTCAGGTCAACGCCGTCGATCTGTCCGATGCCGCGCTGCCGCAACCACTGGCCGATCCGGCCGGTGCCGCAGGCTAGATCGGCGACCTGTTCGATCTGTTTCCAGTCTATTGATTCCAGCTGTTCGAGCAGTGCCAGATCGAGCAGATTCAGCACCGGATCTTCGTAGGTCGCCGCCCACTCCCGGTAGCCCTCCCGAACTGGGACGGTCCGGTAGCTCCTTCTGTCAAAGCGTGAGAAGTCCATTTGTTAGCGCCTCACCAACTGTGTAGATGATCTACTGGCTGCCGGACAGAGCCTCGACAACCGCGTCAACGAACTCTTCTTCGGCCTGATCGCTGGCGTAGGCAGTGCAAGCACGTACCTGACGGCTTTGATACTGATCGCCGACATATAGATGGGACATGGTGTCTTCGATTGACGTTCCTGGCTTGCTTGCTGACGATAGGTCGATCTCATATCCAGTCATCGCGCAGTTGTAGCTCTCTGGTGAAATCGCCCATCAGACAGTATTCGCATCCCAGGGATGTGTCCCGTCCTCACCAATAACTGATGTCCAAAAGCTCACCCAGCTGGCGGAAAACTCAGTAAAGTAGCGGCTTAGCTCGTTATCCTGCTCGCCAATCTGGTTGAGCTGGTCGACGGTCACCATGGATGCGCTGGAGATTTCGAAGGTGATCAGCGTGATCGGGATGTCAGATTGTTCGAAGAAGAGAGCGGCAACGATCACGAACCATCTGCCAGTTTGCCGCGTGTTTCCCCCGGTTGATCTCATCTTAAACCCGATGTTTCTTCGTTAATTCTTGTGCGTATTCCGAATACTTGAACGGTGTCTGCGGTATGCAGTACTACTCCACCCCGCCGCTTACCGGCAACCAGACCGAGAAGACGGTTCGGCCTGGTTCGGAGTCGACCCTGATGTCGCCCTGGTGCCGCATGACGATGATGTTGTAGGAGATGTTCAGTCCCAACCCGGTGCCAATACCAGGCGGTTTGGTGGTGAAGAAGGGGTCAAAGATCCGGGGTTGGATCTCAAGCGGGATACCCGGACCGTTGTCCTCGATCTCAACGACGACCTGATCTCCAGCTAGACGGGTCCGCAGGATAATCGTGCCTTTGCCGCCAAGCGCGTCGACGGCGTTGTCGATGATGTTGGTCCAGACCTGGTTGAGTTCGCTGCCGAGCGCCTCGATGTGCGGCAGGTCGGCGGCGTAGTCACGTTCGATGGTGATGCCGGACTTGAGCTTGTTGCGCAGGATGATCAGGGTATTTTCCAGACCGGCGTGGATATCGACGTTCTGGACCGGCGCCTGGTCGAGGTAGGTGTAGGATCTGAGCGCGCCGACGATCTCGGAAATCCGGGTTGTACCTTCGCCGATCTCGACCAGCAGATTGTAGAGACTGTAGATGCCGCACACCCAGACGAGCACTTTCTGGTGGTACTCTGGCTCGAAATCATCCAGCAACTCCGAGAGATGGCTGGGATCCAGGCCAAGCGAGACCAGCGCCGGCGCCAGGCTCCAGGCGTCTTCGATGTTGTGTTCGTCCAGCCAGATCTCCATGTCATATTCGAGGTCGCTGCGGGCGAGCGGGTCGATTGCCGGGGCAGTTGCGCCTCGCTCACGTGCTTCGTGTTCAATGGACCAGAGCGTCTCCCACTGCGCATCGGTGAGCTTGAGGTCGAAGAGTTCCCGGTAGACTTTCCCGGTCGAGCGAATCGCTTCTTCCAGCTGGCCAGCGGAGCTTTTAACGGCGGCAATTGGGTTGTTCATCTCGTGAGCGACTCCGGCCACCAGCGTGCCGAGCTGGGCCATCTTCTCGCTCTGCTGAATGGTGGCGTTCATCGCTTGCATCCGGTTGAGCACCGTTCGCAGGACAGCGTTTGCGGCCGGAGCGCTGCTTCTCAGCAGTGAATTGAACTCGTCTTTCGGGATCGCCAGCATCGAGACGTCGGTCCGGGCGCGAACGGTCGCCGACCGGGGATAGTCGTCCAACAAAGCCATTTCGCCGATGACCTCGCTTGGACCACGCACGGCGATGAGCACCTGACGGCCACTGGAGATTTTAACGACTTCCAGGAGACCGTCTTTGATAATGTAAGCCCGATCCCCGGCATCACCTTCGGCAAAGAGCACTTCACCGGCTGGCAATTCGACATCCTCGAGCATATTGCAAACCCGATTAAAATCCTCGGCGGGCAGGCTGGCCAGGAAATCAATTCTGGAGAGAAATGAGTCGTTCAAGCTCAGACAGTCCTCAGATACTGGTGAATAAGATTGACGGCTACCGCGCCTTCACCAACGGCGGAAGCGACGCGGCGGATTGCGAATTCACGGACGTCACCGACGGCAAAGATGCCGGGAACGTTGGTCTCCAATAGATACGGATCACGTTGTAGCGGCCAGTTTTTCGGCCGTTTCCCTCCTTTCATTAACGCCGGACCGGTCGGAATAAATCCAGCCCGGTTGCGCTCAACGATGCCTTCCACCATATCAGTGTGTGGTTGCGCGCCGATGAAGATAAAGAGCCCGCCAGCCGGCACATCGAAGGTCTCTTCACGCTGATTGTTGTAGAGGGTGAGCGATTCGAGTTTTTCTGCGCCATTGATCTGGTGGACTTCAGTGTGGGTCAGCACGTCGATATTCTCAATGCCTTCGATCTGCTGGATCAGGTAGTACGACATGGCCGAGAGCGCCGGACCGCGAATCAGCAGGGAGACTTTGCTGGCGTAGCGTGCGAAGAAGACCGCCGCTTGACCGGCTGAATTGGCCCCGCCGACAATGTAGACAGGTTGGTCTCGATAGGCCGCTGCTTCGGAGAGCGACGCGCCATAGTAGACGCCCCGACCCAGGAACTCAGAGACGCCAGGAGCGTCCAGCTCGCGCGTGGTCACCCCGGTGGCGATGACCAGCGCGTGGCAGCTAACTTCGGACCCATCGGAGAGGGTTACGATACGGTATGAACCGTCGACCCGCACCGCGGTCGCCTCGACGGTAGTCAGGATCTCGACGCCAAACCGCTGGGCCTGAGTGGCGGCCCGACGGGCCAGATCTCCGCCACTGACGCCGCTGGGGAAGCCAAGATAATTCTCGATCCGGGAACTGGTGCCGGCCTGACCGCCGGTGGCTTGCTTCTCGATCATGAGCGTGCGCAAACCTTCGGAACCAGCGTAGACCGCCGAGCCAAGCCCGGCAGGACCAGCGCCGATGATGATGACATCGTAGAACGGCTGGGTTGCTTCGGTCTGCAACCCGACTTTTTCGGCCAGCACCCGGTGATCCGGCTGAATCATCGTCTCTCCGTCCGGGAAAAAGACGACCGGCAGTTTGCCATCCTCGCTGACTGCTTCCACCAGTGCGCGGGCGGTATCGTCCGTCTCAATGTCCTGCCAGTAGTAGGGGATCTGGTTGCGGGTGAGGAAGTCCTTGACATCGTGGCTGGTCGACGACCACATCGTCCCTGCCACACGGATGCCGTCATAGGGGAGAACGACTGAGGAAATCCAGTCGCTGAGAATATCGTCCAGCACCGGGTAGAGATGGTCTTCCGGCGGGTCCCATGGCTTCATCAGGTAGTGGTCAAGACCGATTTCGTTGATGCTGGCGATGGCCGCCGAGGTGTCGGCGTAGGCGGTCAACAGCACCTTTTTTGCATCCGGATACAGTTTGATAGCCTGTTCCAGAAATTCCGTGCCGGTCATCTCCGGCATCCGCTGATCGACGAGAAACAGAGCGAGCGGGTCATTGCGTTGTTTGAGTTGCTGAACGACCTGTAATCCTTCGGTGCCGGAATTCGACTTAATCACCCGGTATTCACGTCCGTAGTGGCGGCGCAGATCACGTTCGATAGCGTTGAGAACCGGGACCTCGTCGTCTACAGTCAGTATGACTGGTCGTGCCATGAATTCCCTCACTCTTCCTGGACTGCCGGCGCAGTCCGAGGCTCAATCCCTCCGTGTCATCGGAGCATAGCCTAGCATGAGAATTCCTGCTATTGAAGCAGGCTGGAAACTATGCGACGCGATTAATCGCGGAACCGGTCAAGCGCGTTAATGACCGCGACCGGGAAACTCTCGCCGCTGCCGTGGCCAACGTCACCAAGTACCTGAAGCTCGCTCGTCGTCCAGTTTTGTGAGAGCTGCCAGGCGACCTCCAGCGGGCTGCTGACATCATACCGGCCATGGATGAGCACGCCGGGGATACCGTTGAGCGTTGCAACATCCCGGATCAGCTGGTTCTCCTCCAGGAAGGCGGCGTTGCTCCAGTAATGGGTCACCAGCCGGGCGAACCGTAGCCGGAACTCCGGGTCTTCGTAACGCGGGTTTGGCGTGTAACCAGGCACAAGAGAGACGTGGGTGTCTTCCCAGGTGCACCACTCCCGGGCAGCAGCCTCGTGAACGGCGGGGTCCGGATCAGCCAACATGACGGCGTAGGCATCGATCAGCCGTAGATGGCGCAGTTCGTCGGGAACGGCTGCCGCGAAACGATCCCACTCCTGCGGGAAGATACGGCCAACGTCCTGGGTGATCCACTCGACCTCGCTCCGGGATGTCGTGGTCACCAGGCCGAGCACCAGCGCGTTGACCCGCTGCGGGTGTGCCTGGGCATAGGCCAGGCCAAGTGTCGTTCCCCAGGAGAGGCCGAGGAGCACCCAACTCTCGACGCCAAGCAACTCACGCAGTGCTTCGATGTCGGCAATGAGGTGCCGGGTCGTGTTCGTGGACAGGTCGGCATCCGGTTCGTTCGCCAGCGGACGGCTGCGCCCGGAACCGCGCTGATCGAAGATCACGATACGGTAGGCGTCGGGGTCGAAGAACCGCCGTTGCCCGGGCGATGCGCCCGAGCCGGGTCCGCCGTGACAGTAGATGACTGGTTTGCCGTCGGGATTTCCACAGCATTCCCAGTAGACCAGGTGTCCGTCGCCGGTATCGAGCATGCCGCTGTCATACGGTTCAATTGGGGGGTAATAGATGGTCTTTCTCCATTTGCTTCTGGTTCATGCGGATGACCTGTGCTGGATTATCTCCCGCAGGTCGGGCCGGTTCAAGAACGACTCGCGCCATTCGGCACTGTCGAGTTGCCCGGCCAGATAATCGATTTCGGTACGGGCGGCTGCCATATACCGCTCAGCTTCCTCCGGATTCCCCAGGTATCCGGCGTTCTTGCTCAGTTCACGATAAATATCCCAGAGCAGCCGCCTGGTTCCGACGTCTTCAGCCGCAACCCGGGCGGTTTCCAGCGATTCCCGTGCCGAATTGTGCTGACCGGTCAGAGCCAACCCCCTGCCTCTCAGCAAGTAGATATCTGGAAACAGGATACGCATGCCGATCAGCCGTTTCTTTTCAAGCAGGTCGTCGGCGATTGCACATGCTCGCGGTCCATCACCCATGGCCAGGGCGAGCCGGCCAGGGACAATATTCCCGTATACCTGTCCGTATCCAAATTCGGTTGGTTCGACGCCTTCAATGGTCTTCCGCGCCTGCTCGATATCCCCCTGTCTCAAGAGCAAGTCGCAGTAAATCATCCGCGAAACGACCTGGAACATCTCCGGCATATCCGCCACCGTTTTAATAGCCCGGTTGATGTAGCGCTGACTGGTGTCGGTCTGGCCGAGATCCTGATAGATCATCGCGAGAATTGACAATGCAGCGCTCAGTGAATATCCATTCTCACCGACCTCGGCGTAGTGCGCAGCCTGCTCGACAGCTGCCAGGGCTTGCTGGTAGAGGCCTCGTTCGTAGGCTGGCCAGGCTCTGAGCCAGTAGGCGTAGCCGATTCCCCAGTTGTGCGAGATGGTCTGGCTAAGTTCCATCTCCTGCTCAGCCAGGGCGAGAACTTCTTCGAAATTGCCCCTGCTGTAATCGAGGATGCCAAGCGACCAGATGTTGTCGACCTGCATCGGCCGGTTGCCCAGTTCCACCCAGAGATCCATCGCTTCAGCCAGCTCTTCCCGTGTCCTCGCGACGTCGCCGGTCAGCATGTGAACGGCGCGGAGGTCATTCAAGGTATAAGCGAGCTGGGTCTTCAACCCGAGTTCACGAGCGATGGCCAGCGACGCTTCACCATGGTTGAGCGCGGCTTTGCCGTCGCTCTCCCGAGCCTTCAGGTTCATCAGGATCCAGTGGACTTCGGCTTCGTCAGGTTTGCTTCCGATCTCAGTCGCAAGCTCCAGCGCCGACTGGGCAATTGCGGTAGCTCGTTCCAGATCCGAGACGGTCGAGCCGCTCCAGTAGACGGTTGCCTGCCCGATCAGCGACGAGAGTTCCAGGAACTGATCGCCGCGCTCGTTCGCCAGCGCCATCATCTCCTCATAGGTTGCCACGGCGGACAGATAGTCGGAGCGGTGCTCGTAAGACCTGCCCAACCGCCGGTAACAGTTGCTCAGCACACCGGTCTCGACCTCCCCGAGCCGGGCGATCTCGATGGCGCGCGAGTAATGGTTGATCGCTTCCGGATAGGAGGAGAGCGAATAGGCCTGATCGCCGATCAGCGCCAGATAGGGAACTGCCCGCAGATCCCGAGCCTGGTAGTAGTGGTGCGCCAGCACCCGCGCCTGTTCGTCAGTGTTGTCCTGGAACAGCTCTTCGATGTTCTCAGCAACCTGACGATGGTATGCCCGGCGCTGGCGGCGGAGGATGGTGCTGTAGGCGGCCTCCCAGGTCAACGCATGGAGGAAACTGTACTCCCGTTCCGGCAACCAGGCCGACTCGCGGATCAGTTCAACTCGTAGTAGCGTGCTGAGTTGCTGTTCCAGCTCCGGCTTGTGAATGGTTTTCGCGAGAACACGCTGGTAGAAGGTGCGACCGATAACCGAGGCTACCTGCAGCGTCTGCTGGGTCTCAGCCGTGAGCCGGTCGATTCTCTCCAGCAGCAGCGCCTGCAAAGTGTTCGGTATCCGGATCTGCAAGGTGTTTGCTTGATCCGAGATGCGCCAGCGCCTGCCTCCTTCGGCCTGTGCCGGCGCCAGAATCTGCTCGTCGATGAGCGAGCGGATGACCTCCTCGACAAAGTACGGGTTGCCGTCGGTGCGGCCGAGGATCAGATCGCGAAGATCGTCCGGGGCATCGACGATGAGCTGGTCGATCAGTTCTCCGCTGCCTGTCGTATCGAGCGCGTGAAGGGTGAATTCCAGATAGCGGTGCGGGTAATCAGTATCGGCAACCTGTTTCAGCCGCCATGACGGCGCGTCTCTCCGGGGCCGCATGGCGCAGACGAAGAGTATCGGTGTTTCGTCGGTCAGGCGGAACAGCCGGGAAATGAGATCGATCGAGGCGCTGTCCGCCCAGTGCAAATCATCAAGAACGTAGACCGTCGGAGTGCCGGAAATCATCTGGCGAAAGGTATCGGTCATCAGTTCGTGCAGCTGCGCGATCATCGTTTCATTGTCCTGGGAGACCGGTTCATCGGTGGCGATGGCGCCGCGGCTGTTGGCGGAGAGCATCAGAATCCTCTCAACGGCGATGGCGTTCATGTCCCGGAGGCCGGGTGGCAGATCGTGTAGCTGTTCCCGGACCTTCTGCCGGATGACCGCGTTCTCATCAGCCGACTCAATGCCAAAATGCCGCCGCACCGTATCAATGAAGAGCGCGTATGGCCGGTCGGACTCGTAGGAGAGCGCCCGGGCGCCAATCCAGTTGAACGGGTAGCCAAACGTCCCGCTGGCATACTCCGGCGCAAGCTCTTCCCAGACCCGCCGTATCTCGTCGATCAACCGGCTCTTGCCCAGCCCGGCATCGCCGATCAACGAGACGATCTGGCTGCGACCGATCTTCAGCTCCTCAAACACGGTACGTAGCTTGAACAACTCACTACTACGGCCAACGAGCGGCGTCTCACTGCCTGCCAGGCCGCGCAACCTGCCCGGCTCGACTTTTCGATTCAACACCCGGTAGGCTGGCACCGGCTCTGCTTTGCCCTTGACATCGATCCTGCCCAGCGACTCGATCTCGAAGAGCGGTGCGACCAACTCGTAGGTCGCGCCGGTGATCTGAACCGTCCCCGGTTCCGCCGTCTGCTCCATCCGGGCTGCCAGGTTGATCCCGTCGCCCATCGCCGTGTACTCGAAACTGCGTTCCGCGCCAAATTCCCCGAGCACGACCAGACCGGTGTTGATCCCGACCCGGACATTGAGGTCGATGCCGAACTCGGCCTTGATCTCAGCGGCGTAGGGTGTGATCCCGTTGACGATATCCAGCCCAGCCAGGACGGCTCGCTGTGGGTCATCTTCGTGGGCGATTGGCGCGCCGAAGAAGGCAAGGATGGCGTCACCCATCAGCCGTGCGACGTTGCCGCCGTAGCGTTCGACGGGCTGGATGAGGTAGTTGAAGAGACCGGCCATGATCTCAGCCCAGTCTTCAGGATCCATCTGTGAGGCGATGGCGGTTGAGCCGGCGACATCGCTGAAGAGGACGGTGACAACCCGGCGTTCCTCGATCACGGCCTGCAACCTCCTCTACCTGAATCCATGCCTGTGTGATCAGAATACCACCGCTCAGACAGGTTGCGTCACAGAATCAGTCAGGTTGCGTTTGAGCTTCTGAAACCAGCGCTGGAGATCACAAAGAATCGGCGAACTCGCAATCTGACACAATGTTGTGGTTCATAGAATGGATCCCGGTTGTGCTCACAACAGCGGACATCAAACAACAACAAACGTCGACCTCGATTGACCGCCTGCTCGTCATCTTCCGGACGGTCGGGGTCGCGGTTCCGGCCGGGGCAGCCGCCGGACTTCTCGCGGCAGGTGTCGGCGGACGACTGGCGATGCGAGTGAGCGGCTTTATGTTCTCCCAGGATCACCCCGGCGGTTTTGCGATGACTGAAAACGGCAACCGGGTTGGCGAGATCACCGCCGGAGGCACGATCTTCCTGGTTGTCTTCGGAACAATCCTTGGCATCATGGGGGCGTATTTCTATGTGGGACTGAAACCGTGGCTGCCGGGTAATCTCGCCCTGCGCGGCTTCCTGTTTGGCGTGTTGTTGCTCCTGCTGCTCAGCCCGCTCAGCCTCGATCCGGGAAACGATGATTTTCAGCGCTTTGGTTCGCCAGCCGTCAATGCGCTGCTCTTTGTGCTGCTCTTTCTGGTATATGGCCTGCTCATCGCGCCAATTGAAGCCGGGCTGGACCGGCTGCTTCCGGCTCGGTTCGAGCCAACCCGTCAGGATCTGAATATCAAATCCATCGCGCGTTACACTGTGCTGCTCGGCGGTGTCGCTGCCGGGATGTTGTTCTTTCAGGGTCTGGTGATGATCTCGTTTATTATCGTTCTCGATGGTGAGAATAGAGCCGAACAGCTGCGAGGCAGCGCGCTCATCGCCTCGGCCCTCATCCTCTTGCCGGCCTATGTTCTCCTGTTGCCGTCCGTGCAGGAACGTGGGTACCGGGCAACGTTTCAGGCGCGCCGGGTATTGAGCCTGCTGATTGGCGGCGGGGCATGCGTCGTTCTAATCGCCGGTATCGTTATTACATCGACATCGATCTACAGCATCATCACCGGATGAAGTGGCGTCGCAAGAGTAAACAACTCGGTCTGATGAAACGCAGGACACTGAGTTACCAGGGTTCCAGTTCGACCGAAGGATCGAAACTGACCCATTCGACCTGGTTGCCTTCGGGATCATGGATGTAGATCGATCGCCACTGAACCCAGCCGTGGCTTGACTCTTCTGGTTCGTAGCCGAGCGCAATCAGCCGGTCACGTTCTGTGTCAAGATCACTCAGGCTGAGGCTGAATGCGATGTGGTCGAGCGGCGGCCGGCGAAACGCTGTTTCTGGACGTTCGCCCCGGTCGAAGAGCGCCAGCACCTGGGTATGGCCGTCCACTCCGTCGGATATTTTGAAGAAAGCCGGACCATATTCACCCGGAAAGCGGCGCAGGAGTTCCAGGCCGACGACCTGCTGATAGAAGTCGACCATCGTATTCATGTCGTTCACCTGCAGGGCGATCTCGCCGAGGCTTTTGATTGGTGTTGCCATCGTTGCTGCTCCTTTCTGCGCACAGTGTCATCGGTTTCAGCGGTGCTGGCATCGGGGAAATGTCGTAATTCAAGTGGTGCTTCGAGCCGGAGTAGGGGCGAACCTTGTGTTCGCCCTCTTAAGGACTTGAATGAATAAATCGGGCGAACACAAGGTTCGCCCCTACGTTTTTTGCCTTAACAGTTGGTATTCCGGTACAGAATGAACCCGGCAGACCGGTCCAGGATGACTGTATCCGGGTAACCGTAGCTGGCTGGATCATCGTTTGCGTTGAGCACGAGGTAGCAGCGCGGTGATGATGGAGCGCTCAGTTCGTAGTAACCGATCGTCCCGTTGCCGCTGACGGCATGGCCGGTGCGTTGAAAGATCGCCATCATGAAGCCATAGGCCAGCGGGTTTGCGTCGGCATGTGGCATATCAATCGTTTCACCACCCGGCACGGCATCGGCGAAGTCCCACATCCATGGATCGGGATCGATGGTGTAGACCGAGTCCTTTCCGGTCAGCACCCGGGTTACCGCGGGATGAGCGGTGGCGCTGGTATTGACATCATTCTGCCCGGCCAACCCGGGCGTATCGTGAATCAGAACGGTTTCGATTCCGGAACCTTGCAGGATGTCCACAAACTCCGGATCTGGAAAGTTCTTTGACTGTTCACGGAGCAAGTCGTAGGAAGGCGGAACGATGCCTGAGTAGCCGTTCGCGACCGGGCTCCAGTGCAGCGTCGACCAGTAGTTGGGCCAGGCCGATGCGACCGGGCCGTCACCCATTGGCAGTTCCAGGATCGGCTTCGATTGACTGGCAACGTATTCATAGTCAGCCCGGTCACGTGGCGTCTCAATTGGCAGCGGACCGGGCAGCGCGACAATCGTCGCCGCTTCAGCCCAGAGTATCGCCAGTCCGATGATGAGCGCGCCAGCCGCAACCGGCAGTTTCAGGTCATCTTGCAGCCGGGAACGCAACCAGCGCCAGAGCAGATCGAGGCCCAGGCCAGCCAGTCCAGCCATACCCACCAGCGCCAGCAGGCCGAACCTGGCAGGCACCCGGATAGCGCGGAACCCGGGCATCCAGTCATAGAACAACTGGTACGGGAGCGGGTATTCGATGCCCAGGAATTTGCCGGTGAGTCCGAACGCCAGGACAACACTGCTCAAGGTAACAGCCAGGAAGACCCACCTGATCCGGCGGTGTCGACGGTGGAACAATCCGATAACAGCCAGCCCGGTCAGCATCACGCCCGGGAACAGATCCCGTTCGAGATCCCGGTGAAACTCGCTGAGCGGGCCGTTGTAGAGCCGGTTTGCCGGTGACACAGCCACCAGATCACCCATCTCAGCCGACCAGAAATTGACTTCCGAATGACCGCGTTCGATGCCAAGATCATCACGGACCTGCAGGTATGGCAACAGCGCTGGCAGCAAAATCAACCCGGCGACGGCACAGGCTGCCGCTGACGCGCCGATCGCTTTGGCCGTTTCCCGGTCGCGGTCGAGCAAGGCAAAACCGAGATAGACCGTGCCAGCTACGATCAGCATGACCACGGTGTAGTAGAAGAAATAGATGCCGCTGAGTCCCTGGGCGATAAAGACCGCGCCAAGACCGGCGGCCCAGCGCCAGCGAACCCGGCCAGTGGTCAATGTTGTTCGCCGCAGGCAGAGCAGCGCCAGTGGCGGCCACTGGCCGGAGAGCAGGTGCAGGTGTTCGAGGTGCGCCATCCGGGCTGGCGCGAATGCATAGGCGACGCCAGCCAGAATGGCGGCCACCCGGTTGCCGGTGATGTCATAGACCAGCAAGTACATCGCCATGCCGGAGAGGATCAGCGCCAGGAAGACAGCGACGTTGTTGGCCAGGATGCCATTGCCGGTCAGCGCCAGAATCGGCAGCACCATGAGTGTCTGACCGAAGAGGTGATCCGAGTATGCAAGCGTGTTTCGCCACGGGTAGAAGATGTTGGCGTCGAAGATGTTCAGCGGGCTGGTGGTCAGCGCGTGCCAGTTCCAGGAGAGTGTCCAGGTCTGGAAGACTGGATCGCCCCAGGAAATCAGCGTATTCTGCATATGTGGCAGGAGCGGCCAGGTCAGGAGAATGCTCAGGCCAGTCAGGATCAGCATTGCTGGAGCGTGACGGGTGAACCAGGTTGATTCCCGGTCAAGCGGGACGGTTCGTTCGAGGATGAGAGAACGTGTCCGCATGTCGCAGCGCTCAATCAGACGAAGCCGGTTCGGCAGCAACAAGTAGTGAACGTACGGCGTAAACGTACGCTATAAACGTACTAAGTGTACGAACAGGACGACCGTTCATGCAACACCGCCCAAATCGTGATCCGCTGGGCATCCTCGCCAGCACCCGTTCTGTCGTCGACCAGGCTGGAGATGTCTGGATCGAGTCAGCCCAGATCAGCCGGGTAGCCAGGCAGATTGCTGGTGAGGGATTGGAGGTTCAGCTGGCAGGCAGCCTGAGCTACCCCGCCGGGGACAGCCCGGAGGAGACCGCCAATCTGATCCTGGTGCTGGATGCGCTGAACTTCTGTTTCTGGCCGGATCCTGGTTCCAGCCGCCCGCGCTGGCAGGTGACCTGCCAAGGTGTTCGCTATGATGGGTACGATGCGCTGGTTGCCGCGATGTCCCGCAGCTTGCAGCAGGGGATGCCGCTGGCTGACGCGGACTTTCTCGCTGGCATCAGTCTGTCAGAGGTGGAGCAGATGGTAGCCGGTGACGACGGCTGCCAGCAGATCCCGCTGCTTGAAGCGCGGGCTGAGCACCTGCGGGAGGCTGGCCGGGAATTGCAGCGCCGGTGGAGTGGCACGTTTCTCACCGCGATCGATG
>CAZNYB010000074.1:0-15712 GCA_964577155.1 uncultured Thermomicrobiales bacterium
TATTGACGATACAGTCATAGTACTTGCGGTCCCAGTAGACCCAGTTGCGGTCGTTGTCAGCATAGAGCCTCCGGAAAACGATCAGGTTCTCCCGCTCTCACCGCAAAATCTTCTCACGAGCTTCAATTGTGCTGAGCGTGCCTCCAGTCCTGGCGACCATCCGGTACGCCCTGGCTAGGATCAGTACTGGCTGCAACAACTTCCCTGCTGTACCGTTCATGCTGACAATCCTGCTACGATACAGGTTGACCACCGACCCCGCCCGCAGGCATCGCAGCTGATACGACAAAGGAGGACCTCACAATGAACATTGGCATTGGTCTCCCGGCTACCGTCCCCGGCGCAACGGGCGACATGCTACTCCGCTGGGCAGTGCAGGCTGAAGATCGAGGTTTTTCGAGCCTGGCAGTCAACGACCGGCTCGTCTACGGAAACTACGAACCGCTTGTCGCGCTGACCGCTGCCGCCTCGGTCACCGAACGGATCCGGTTAACGACAGCGATCCTTCTCGCCCCGCTACGGATCAACCAACCACTGCTGGCCAAGCAGCTGGCAACGCTAGACAACTTTGCACCGGGTCGCCTGACGGTCGGACTCGGCGTTGGTAGCCGTGAGGATGACTTTGATGTCGCTGGCGCTGACTTCCACACCCGAGGCCACCGGATGGACGATCTTCTGAATGAGATGACCCGGATCTGGTCCGGGGATTCTGACATTTCGTCTGGCAATATCGGACCACGACCGGCCACTGCTGGAGGTCCGGAGCTACTGATCGGCGGCATGAGCGACGCGACGATCCGCCGGATTGTCCGCTATGGAAACGGCTGGGTCAGTGCTGGACCGGCCAGGCTCTATATTCGATTCGCCGAACGTGTCGCAAAAGCCTGGCAGGAGTCCGGCCGGGAAGGTTCACCCCGTAACATTCAAACCGGGTTCTTCGCGCTTGGTCCAGAAGCGCGGGAGGACGCCGACGCCTTCATCAGCGACTACTACGGTTTTGCACCTCGTATGGCGCGAGCAATCGCCCGTGGGGCTGCGGTCACGCCAACCATGATCGAGGAGTACATCGCCGCGCATGAGGAGGCTGGTTGCGACGAGGTGATCTTCCTTCCTTGCACGGCAGACCTGGAGCAGATCAACCTCCTGGCCGGGATTGCCCTGGCGCGTGGCTAACAACTGGTGGCTATGGAGCCGGGGATCTCGCCATATCTGATTCGTGAATCCAGATGGTTCGCCTGCCGACCTGACGAAAGCCTGCCCGTGCAAACAGACGCTGCGAAAGTTCAGAAGGATTGGTCGAGACAGGTAGATCAGGAGCAGTTGTAACCGCTGCCTGAATCATTGCGTCGCCATATCCTCGCCGTCTCGCTTCCGGCAGTGTGATGAGCGTGTAGAGTCCGACGCTCTCTCCATCATCGAAAGCAATAACCCCCGCGACGAGTTTGCCATCGACGAGACCGGCGTGGATCGTTACCCGAGGATCATCAAGCAATGCCGGAGCATAGTGCCAGCCAGGGACATCGGGAACAGCAACCTGGTTGCCGTGAAACGCTCTGGCATCTCCAACTTCAAACTCCGCCAGGAGTTGCGGCGAATCAACCTGCCTGATGACCAAACCGTCTGGGGAACGACGGGCATCAGTGCCACCGGGCTGACGAACAAACCAGGGGTCGGTAAACAGGACGCGAAAGCCAAGCCGATCGAGGTCGAGGTTCGACCAGGAATCGGCAATGACCGTTCGGTATTCGTCTGGTCGTGAGTTCACCAACGCTTTAATCGCCTGCATCTGCTCACGTGCAGCGGTAGGCCCGCCGAGCGTTAGACCGTGCGCATACGGCAGATCAAGAGCGTGCGAATTCACCCAGAGGAATTCGTCTATCTGGCCCGTTGCACCCAGCGCTGCAAGGACCATTTCGCTGTAGCGGGCACAGTTCAGAGCTGCCGGGGCAACCGGATCAACCATTCGACATTGCTACGCTGAATCAGGATCAAACACAGGACGCTTAACTCCACTCATCGTGCGCGGATTCCGGTTGGCGGCGGATGCGGCGCAGGATGAACTTGCCTATCTCACCTGCAAGCAGGAAGGCAACCGCGGCAACGACACATACGCCCCACTGTTCGCCAGTGAGCGATGTCGTGTCGAATACATCCTTGAGAAAGCCAAGCTCTGTCACCAGAATCAATGCCAGTACCACCCAGCCATATGCCAGTAGTAAGTAGCGATTCGAGAATGTCTCTTTGCTGAACACCGTGTCCAGCGGATGGCGCAAATTCAGCGAAATCGGGATGCTCATCAGCGCGAATATCACCATTGCCAGCGACTGAGCGGAGGTCGTTGAACCGGTTTCTGAGTCAGCCCAGGCATACGCGCCAATCGCAAGTGACGCCGTTACCAGTCCGACGATCAACAGTCTGACCACCAGCGCTTTGGTCATAATCGGTTGATCGGCAGGTCGTGGCGGCCGTTTCATCAACCCCGGCGTCTCGGTGTCAAAGGCAGTCGCAGCGCCGATGACACCCTGGATGAAGTAGTTGACGAAGAGAATCTGGAACGGAAGGAAAAGCGTCAAAGCAACGCCGGTCAACGCCGCCCCGAGAAATGCCAGAATGAAGGAGAACAGCCCGGCCATCTGAAATCGGATGTACTTAAGCAGGTTGTCGTAGATCGTCCGACCATAACGGACTGCACCGACGATAGTAGCGAAATTATCGTCCGTCAGGATCATGACGGCAGCCTCTTTCGAGACGTCGGTGCCGGTGATGCCCATCGCGACTCCGATATTGGCCGTCTTCAACGCCGGCGCATCGTTGACTCCGTCGCCGGTCATTGCAACGACTTTATTCTGGCCTTGCAGCACCTGCACCAGATGCACCTTGTCTTCCGGCGCGACACGGGCGATGACACCGATGTCGTCGATCTGATCGGAGGCTTCCTGGTCGCTGAGCTTTCTGAATTCCGCGCCGGTCAAAGCACGTCCCTTGATGCCAAGCTCGGTGGCGATCGTCGCGGCAGTCACCGGGTGGTCGCCAGTGATCATCCGCACCCGGATCCCAGCATCTTTACAGTCGGCAATGGCTGCTTTAGCCTCCGGCCGGGCGGGATCCACGATGCCAGCCATGCCCAGCAGTGTCAGGTCCTTTACCCCGTCGAGCAGGTCGCCGTTTGGATCGAACGTGTCCGGCTCAAAATCGCGCTCGGCGACAACCAGCACCCGCATGCCACGTTTGGCAAGATCAGCATTTGCTGTCACCAGCGCTTCGTGCCGGTCACCGTCTATCTGGACCGCGTCCTCGCCGGTACCCCGGGTATACGATGAACGCTCCAGGAGCACGTCCGGCGCGCCTTTGACATAGGCGCGGACGACCGGCTGGCCGTTTTTGCCGGTCATATTGTGGTAGGTCGCCATGAGTTTGTACTCGGAGTCAAATGGCACTTCAGCTATGCGCGGGTACTGTTGCCGGGTTTGCTGGATACCAAGCCCGCCTTTTTCCGCCAGCACCACCAGCGCGCCTTCGGTCGGGTCGCCGACCAGATCACCGTCGTCGATAACGGCGTCGGAACAGAGGATCATCGGCAGCAACACGTCATCAAGACCGCTAACGGCTGCGCCATCCCCGGTTTCGATCTCCCCGTTGTTCTCGTAGCCCTGACCGGTGACCTCATAGGTCTGGCCGGAGACGACCAGCGCGTGAGCCGTCATCTTGTTCAGGGTTAAGGTCCCGGTCTTATCCGAGCAGATCGCCGAGGTTGAGCCAAGCGTCTCGACGGCTGGCAGTTTCTTGACGATGGCGTTCTGAGCCGCCAGCGTCTTTGTGCCGATCGAGAGCGTCGTCGTGATCACAACCGGCATCGCCGTCGGGATAGCGGCAATGGCTAAAGCGATGCCGAGCAAGTACAGCTCTTTGAAGGGCGCATCCCAGCCAAAGTAGCCAATCAGAATGATGATGACCAGTGCGATTCCGGCCATGGCGGCAATCAAAATCGTCAGGCTGTCGATCTGTTTGGTGAGCGGCGACTTCTCTTCTTTAGCCGCCTGGAGCATACCGGCGATATGACCGACTTCAGTATCCATCCCGGTCGCCGTGACAACCAGTTCGCCCCGGCCACGAGTGACAGCGCTGTGCATATAGGCCATATCGATGCGGTCGCCAAGCGCGACTTCATCACCGACGACCGGCGCAGTGTCTTTGAGCACCGGCGTGCTTTCGCCGGTGAGTGCCGATTCTTCAACCTCCAGCGTAGCCGCTACCAGCAGGCGTCCATCTGCCGGCAGGGCATCGCCAGCCTCAACCAGGGCAATATCACCAGGCACGACCTGATCAACCGGTATCTCGATCGGTTGCCCGTCTCGCCGGACGGTGGCGGTGATCTTCATCATCTGCCGCAGTGCGGCGATACTGTCCTCAGCTCGCTTCTCCTGGCGAAGTCCGGTAAAGGCGTTGACGACCGTGATTGCCAGCAGCACGATCCCGGTCGAGAACTGGCCGATCAGAATACTGGAAATTCCGGCCACCAGCAGGACAATCCGCATGTAATCTTTGTACTGCCGGATAAAAGCACGCCAGAGCGGTTCTTTATCCTTTTCAGAGAGCGTATTGGGACCGTACTGCTCTAAACGCCTGGCGGCTTCTGTGCTACTCAGCCCCTGCTCTGGGTCAACATCAAGCTGCCTGGCAGCCTGCGGCCCACTCAACTGATACCAGAGCACATCTTCTCGAGATCTATTTGTCGCAGTTTGATCAGCTGCCATGACACCTACTCACCATTACCGCTCACCACGGATTGCAGAACCTCGCCGTTACCGTGCAATGTACCATGGAAGAGAGGACAGGGATGTTGATGGAACCGGGGACGGAACACAGCACGGCGTCACGCCACCGTCCGGCAGGCCGCTATGCCAACTATCCTGGCCATCGGGTTGTAGAGACGCCCTGCGAGGCGTCTTCCCTGACTCCAGGCTGTCCTGCCACAGCAGTAGGGGCGAACCTTGTGTTCGCCCGAATAGTGAACATTGGCGTTATCAGGGCGAACACAAGGTTCGCCCCTACGAGATCCATCTGGCTTGTCCGCTGTTCTCGGACCTCCTAATTCACAATATGTCGTACTCGATGAGAAGTTGAAAGACACCCCGCGGGGTGTCTCTACCGATATGACAACGGCGCTCGATGTGACCGGGTGTTCTCATCCACGAGAATATGAACAGGTTCACCGCATCCGGCTATCGTGGCTCCGGCGGGTTAGCAGAAAAATGGCGGCAATGCCGAACAGAATCATAAAACTCGCGAACAGGCTACCTTCGATGCCGAAATCAGCGCCGGAAAAGAGATCATTCCCGCTGGCTTCTAATTCGACCAGTGATGGGCCAGGCGAGAGACCGCTGACCTTGACTCCGTAGATGTTTCCCTGGCTCCAGTTCCAGGCGGCGTGAAACCCGCAGACACCCCACAGCCCGCCCTCACTCAAGGCATAGAAACAGAAGAAGAGCGCAATCAGCAGCAGATTGAGGATGCCGACCAGATTCAGCCCCGGATTGAGCGAGTGCAAAAGACCGAAGACCAGTGATGAGATCACGATTCCGGCCACCGGACCGAGCTGGACGCCGATCACCGGCAGGTGCCAGCCACGCGCCAGCACCTCTTCGGTGCTGCCCTGGATGATCCAGGGGATCAGCAGGAGCAGGACCGGCAGGATCGCTGGCCAGCCGCGCATATTCGATGTCCCGGAGTTTAGTTCAGCATGGCCGGTCAGCAACAGCAGGACGACGACTCCGGTGATCATGCCCAGCGCGATCAGGAAGCCACGACCGAACTTCCGCAAACCGCCACCCTGTTCCAGTCCGACTGACCAGAACGGACGGCGCTCGTACCGGGTGATCCAGAGATAGAGTACTCCAAGGACGGGCAGAAAGCCGAGAACCAGCACGCCGCTTAGCGTGAGTGTTGCCTGCCAGATCCCCAGTTCGTCAAGCTGATCCTGATCCGGCACCAGCACCGCCAGCGACCCTGCCGCCAGAATCGCCGGGGTGATCAACAGCATCAGCCACCAGAGAGTTGGTCGTTCGGCCAGCCGGGCCAGCACGATCAACGGGTTTCGTGGGCTCCAGAGCCGGTTCATTCGCCGCAGTCGACTTCGTCGATGACTTCAAGGGTGACATCGACAACCGGGTAGTAGAACACGTCCTGGTTACAGGGATCAAAGAGCACCCAGGTGCCTTCGGCGCGTCCCAGACGGAGCATGCCAGGCGAGCCAGTCGGGGAGTCAAGCTGCTGGTGCACGAGGACCGGTTGGGCGTCAACATCCAGCAGATTCAGCTCTATCCCGCCGTGCGCGCCGTCAGTCCGCAAATCCGGACCTTCATTGGTGATGATGTAGACCGTTGGCACGATCGTGAGGATCAGATAGAGAGAAAATCCAACCACATACCATTTGACCGGCAGTCGTGGGATGCGCCAGGAGATCTCCAGCTCATCACCGTACAGGCTGAGGAAAATCAGGCCGATAGCAACCGGCGCGATAACCAGAGGAATGATCGCCGATGAAAGCTGATCCAATGCCGCCATTACGAAAAACAGCAAAAATGCGGTCACCCACCAGAGCAGTCGCCGCAGGTAGCGGTTGCGTTTACGGGGCTTCGTCGTGCCTGGTTCTGGCGGACTCCCTAGCCAGCGGCTGACCGGGTTTGAAAGCGTCGAGAACCAGTCGACCGCCCAGCGCCAGAACGGGGTGATGAAAAGAAACGGGCCAACGGTTCCAATGGCGTCCAGCAAGGCAATCGTCACCGACGTGAAAATCGAGGCAAAGTTGACGCCAAGATCTTCCGGCTTGATTCCCAATTCCCGGTAATAGAGTCCGGTTGTGCCGATGATCGCGGCCGCCAGCAAACTTCCGAGCGGGATGAGAACGACCGGAACGATGCCGAGTGAGTTCAGGATCTTCCGGCTGGATCCGGAATTGCTTTCCTCCAGTTGCTCATGAGGATGTTCGTCGTGTTGGATCTCTGGCATGCCTTGACGATTACTTTCCGGCTGAGAACGAGCCTGATGTGCCGGATTGTAAGCAGATGCCGCAAGGCAGGTCAAAGACCGGCCGCGCCAGTTCGTTGACCGGAAGGTCATCCAGCAGCTTGACGGTTAGCTTCCTTCCTGGCTATTTCTCTCAGCCGAAACCCTTCATGAACCGGGTTCACCAGGTTCGTTTCGTGCTTCATCTACCAGTTGCATACGCCACCCGTCAGGGTCTCGCAGATTAACCGTCAATCGACCGGTGGACTGAACATAGTTCGGCGGGTTGGCGCTGGTGACGCCACTGGCTTTCAGGTGTTCGTAGGCCTCCTGGGCGCTATCGACCGAGAAGGCGATGTGGTTGACGCCAGGGTTTTCCTCGCCTGAGACCTGGTGGATCTCGAAGATCGGCTGGTTCTCGCCCGGCAACTTCAACTCTGCCGAGCCACCATGGTGGCTGGTCCGGGTCATGACCTCGAACCCGAGAGTCTCCATATAGCTGATGTACTGATCGGCGTCGCGAACGATGATCTCGATATGATCGATTCTGTTAACCATGTATCCCTCGTTTCATTCCTGCTCGGAGAGCGGTCCTCCGCTGCTGTCAGTTCGTAGCTGACAGCAATGCGGATATTCATTATCCTTGGGGAACAGTCTAGACGATGATGGGTGACGATCGAGGCTGAATCTCCTCGTCAGTTCCAGTTGGAGGTGTTAGACTGCCGGAAAATCGAATGACGCGTGCGGGCAACCGGATACCGTTCTGCCTGCAATCAACGGAATTGTTCTGTGGCACCAGTTCTCAACAAGCTCTTCGATTTTTCCCGGGATATTCAACTGTTCTTCATCTACATCTTTCTGGCAAACATCTCGGTTGGCGTCTTTACCATCGTATTCAATCTCTACCTGGTTGAACTTGGCTTCGAAGAGGACTTCATCGGTCTGGTCAACGCCTTGCAGACTATCGCAATGGCGGCCACCGCATTCGGGCTAGGCTTATTGCTGGCCCGGTTCGGCATCTGGCGTGTGATCGTGGCCGCCGTCATTCTCTACGCCTTCTTCGCAACCCTGCTTTCGCTGGCAACGCCCGCCTGGATGATCGTGATGCTTGCTATCCTGTTTGGTGGCGCGACTTCCTTCGTCTTCTCCACAACGATGCCGTTCGTCACCGAAACCAGCCGACTGGAGAACCGCCACCGGGCCGTCTCCCGGGCTGTTTTTACCTCGATGCTGGCGACGACCACCGGCAGTCTGATCGGCGGCTGGCTGCCGCTGATCATCGCTACTGTTGCCGGTGTCGAAGAATCCAGTGTGCTCGCCTACCGTAGCACCTTGCTGACCGGCATCGCGCTGGCGGGTCTAGGATTGATTCCGTTACTCCTTATGTCTAGAGAGCCACCCGACCAGTCCAGCCTGGAGTTTGAAGAGACAGCCCGCAGGGGTCTGGCTCCATTGCCAGGCCGTGAGGTCCGCCACCGGATGCTGGTCTTCATCACGGTTGGCGGGCTGATGAGCATCGGCGGCGGGATGATCTTCCCGTTCTACAACGTATTCCTGGCGTCAAATGGCGCAAGCTCAGCCCAGATCGGCATGATCTTCGCTCTGGCTTCAGTCGCAGCCGCCATCATGAGCCTGCTCGTGCCCCGTATGGTAGACAAAGTCGGTGAAGTGCAGGCGGTAACGCTGGCACGGCTTGCTCCCTTGCCGCTATTTTTTGTGCTGATAGCCTCCCCTGGCCTGGCGATCGCAACACTGGCCCACCTCTTCCGCACTTCCTCACAGGCTGTCGGCTGGTCGGTCGAGAGCACACTGATGTCAACGACACTGCCTTCGCGAGCGCGACAAGCCATCTACGGGTACCGGACCGGCACCTGGAACATCGGCTTCTCGATTGCCAGTCTCGCGGCAGGCGCGATTATCGTCCGCTGGGGATACAATCCGACCTTCGCGATCTACATCGGCTTCATGATCATCGCCATGAGCCTCTTCTACTTCTACTTCCGTAGTCGCCAGACCTCCTACAAACCGACCCCGCCTGTGCCGGTACCGGAAGTCGAATCAGCGTCAGAACCGGCCGTCTATGCTCCGCCCGCTGGCGTACCGCCGGTCGTTCCCCCGGATGGTGATACAGCCCGCAAACAAGACACCGTCGATAAAAACGGCTAAATCTCGATGTGTGCAGGAAAGTTCGATTGATCGGTCGCAGTTAAAACGAAACCCGGCATCGACCGAGATTTAGCCTACGATTACCGAAAACCTTCGTTCGAACAGACACCAGCCCCGCCGGTGGACTACCCGGCTCGCGAGCCGTCCGGTACCTCGAATTCCGGCATGGCTAACGCCGGAACGCCCAGCTTATCGTTGTAGCCGATGTCAAAGAGCATACCCTCGGAGCGTTCACCCATCATCTCCCGCGGTTCGAGGTTGACAACAAAGAGCGCCTGCTTGCCTTCGATCTCGCGGGGATTCTCCCGTTCACCTTTGATGCCGGCCAGGATCGTTCGTTGGTGATTGCCAAAGCTCACCGTCAGCTTCATCAGGCTACGGGAGCCCGAGATATCCTCAACTGCCTGGATCGTCCCCACCCGGATGTCTATCTTGTCCAGATCGTCGATCGTGATTACCGGTTTCACCGCAGCAACGTCAATTTCCTGCATGTCTCTCCCCCTTTACGGTTCCCGTTCCCCCGCGTCGGTCGGAATGAGGTTGTTCCCGATCTTCCCGGCTTCCCGGCTCCACTTCTCCCGGCTCGGCATATGCCTGATCCCTGACCAGTTCAGTAATCCCCGTCTCCTCAACCCGGTGCCGCAACCGCCCGACGCTATGCTCAGTGTAGCCCCAGGCACGCTGGCTGAGCGCCGTCCGCCAGAGATAGCGCACCATCACTGCCCAGCCAGCCACAACAAATGCCAGGATGATATAGCCGGACCAGGGCAGCGTCTTCAGGTCGAAGAAATTCCGGAAGAACGGCACCAGGACAATGATGAAGTAAACCAGGTACATGACCGCGACCAGAAAAGCAGGCCTGAGGTCGCCGTTGAGACTGCTGCCGCCAACCCAGGCTGGTGATGGCGGCTGGGCGAAGAGCACGATCAACAGCAGGGTGAAGACCATTGTCGTCGTCAGCGCCGCCTGCGCCCAGGCGACGTTACCGCCGGTCAGCGTCAGGAATGTATCGTAGATAGCAACCGAAATAATGGCCACCAGAATCGACGCTGGCAGGATGAACTCGATGACCATCCTGCGCAACCCGCGCGGCGTGTGCCCCGGCTTCGCCCAGTAGGCCAGGGCAAACGCCGGGATGCCGACCGTGAGCATGGCCAGAATCGTGTTCTGGCCCGGTGTGATCGGAAAGTCCGCGCCGATGACCGCGATTGCGAATATCGCAAAGTAGAGCGCTAAGGTGCGAGTCAGGAAGAGCTTGATGTTGTCACTCATCCCGCGCATCACCCGTTGGCCTTCGGCGAAAGCAGGCGGCAACACCTCGAAGGAGTCATCCAGCAGCACCAGGTCGGCCACACCCTGGGTGGCTTCGCTGCCACTGCGCATGGCGATGCCGACTTTGGCCTGTTTCAATGCCAGGATGTCGTTGACGCCGTCACCGGTCATCGCCACCCAGTGACCGCGCCGGGCAAGCGCATTGACCAGTCGTTCTTTGTGCTCCGGCGTCACCCGGCCGAATACGGCGTTTTGCTCGGCGATATCCTCCAGCGCTTCGTCACTTATACCGTCCAGATCGGAACCGGAAACAGCCATGGCCGTCTCTGGCAGTCCGGCTTGCTTGGCCAGCGCCAGGACTGTCTCAGCGTTGTCGCCGGAGATCACTTTCAACTCGATGCCGATGGCAGTGAAATCGCGGATCGTATCCTGGACACCGGGACGCAACTCATCGCTAATCACAATCACTGCCGCTGGTTCCAGCCCGGCCGGCAACTGAGGTTGATCACCGTCATAAAGACCGGGCAAACCCGGCGCTCGGGCAAAGAGCAGCACCCGTAGTCCCTGGTTGGCATACCCTTCAACCTGAAGGGCGACACCAGGATCAGCATCCTTAATTGCCGGCAAGATCATCTCCGGCGCGCCAAGCACAAACGCGCCGCCATCCGTGCCGTTGGTATCTGGAAACGAAAGCGCACTCCACTTGCGAATTGAAGCGAATGGCACCTCTTCATGAATCTCACGGGCAGTGCCGGGACAGGCTTTGCCGATGGCCTCCGACGTCTTGTTCCCAGCCGGAGTACTGGCGATATAGTCGCCAATCCAGCCACGCACGGTCCCTTCGGTCAGATCGCCGAGCGGGACAACCTGGTCAACCTGGAGTTGCTGGGTCGTCAGGGTACCGGTCTTGTCAACGCACAGAATATCAATGTGACTGAGCGATTCGACGGCGTTGATCCGCTGAATCATGATCCCCTTCGGCGAGAGCCGGAGAACAGCCAGCGAGTAGGAGACGGCCACCATCATCACCAGCCCCTGGGGGATCAACGCCACCAGCACCGCCGACGCCTGCGCGCCTTCGACGACCGGGATCTCAAGATTCTCAAAGAGGGTGAAGATACCGAGCGCCAGCAGAGCAACGACAATTGCCATAATACGCAGGATGATATCGATCTCCTGCTGAAGTGGTGTCTTGATGCTCCGGTAGCTCCGCGCCTGAGAGGTCACCTTCTGAGCGGCGCTGTTGTCGCCAACCCGCAACGTCTGGATGATGCCGCTGCCGCTCAGGCAGATGCTGGCGGAAAAGAGTTCATCGCCCTGCCGTTTCTGGACCGAATCAGCCTCACCGGTCAGATTAGCCTCGTCCATGGTGATCACCGTGTCGGTCATCAGCTTCCCATCAACCGGTATCTGATCGCCAGCCTGAACGACGACTAGATCACCAAGCACGATCCCAGTCGGGTCGACCGCCTGTCGCTGCCCGTCCCGGATAACCGTCGCATCCGGCCGGTTGAGGAGGGCGATCCGCTGCACCTGTTTCTTCGCCTTCACCTCCTGATAGGTGCCGATGACGACGTTGAGCGCCACCAGCCCTCCGGTAAATAAGGCGTCGCGATACTGACCGAGGGCAATCAGCCCGGCAGCGATCAGAAAGAGCAGGATGTTGATGATGTTCAACCCGTTGCGTCTGATGATCTGCCAGTAGGAATCACCGACCGTCACCGGCATCACGTTGGCATGACCAGCGCTGGTCAGTTCCTGGACCTGTTGTTGGGTGAGCCCGCGAAATTTCCGTGCTTGCAGTTCTCGGGTTTCAGCGGTCGTTGTCATCGAAGATTTACTGCGATCTATCTCTACTGGAAACGCCGATATCGATCATCGCTATGCAATAGAATAACCCGTCGGAAACGCAACGTCACGCAATGGAGCCAGAATCTGATCTACCTGCAACCAGTTGATCTCAAAGGCATCGTCGATGCCGAGAAGGTAACCGGCGCGGATATTATCGCAGCCATCGCCATCATGATCGTTGCGATCATACTGGCGCTCCTGTTCAGCTGGCTTGTGAACAGACGATTGGGGAAGCCAGGGTCGCAAACGCAGGTTTTCGCCGCGCTGGTAGCCAGGATCATTCGATGGGTCATCATCTTCGTCGGCGTTGCCTGGGCATTGAGCTTCCTTGGCACCGATATCGGCTGGTTTACGATAACGCTGGCTCTCGTTATCTTTCTCTTCATTCTCGTCGCACGGCCACTGATAGAGAGCCTCGCCGCCAGCGTTGTGCTGACCACCAGGCCAGCCTATACCATCGGTGACGACATCGAGGCAGAGGGGTACCAGGGAGCGGTTGTTGACATCACCAATCGCAGCACCGTGCTAGAAACCCGCGACGGTCGCCGGGTTCATATTCCAAATACAACGGTGCTCAAAGATACGATCGTCGTCTTCACCAGAAATGACCTGCGCCGCACATCAATCGATATCAGTTTCGAAGAGCAACATGCAATCGAAGATCTCGAACGCATCATTCTCGACGCTTTCGCCCGGGTGCCGGAAATCGTCGCCGATCCGCCGCCACGGGTGCGAGCGCGGTCGCTCGATGCCGGCATGGTCCGGCTCTCTGTCCGATTCTGGCATGGTTCTTCGATTCTTGAAGGCAACCAGGCTCTGGATCAGGCAATCCGGTCGCTTCAGGCGGCACTGCGCGATGCGGCCGTCTCCACGAATGCCATCGACGATCTCCGGGTTCATAGGGTCACCGACTAACGGTGCGGTTGATTACTCCGTCGTATCAAGAAAACGATTCAACCTCTGCCGCCAACGATCTATAGTCTGACAATCATCTTCACTATTCGATCCAGAGCGGCTCTTCGGGATAATCGCCAGCCAGGATCGGTTCGACAAGGTCGGTGATCGGTTCGGGAAAGACGATATCAGTCGTCTGGCGCAGTTCGTCGAGTGTCCACCAGCGATGGTTCCCGTACGCTTCCGACTCGTAGCCGTGAAGACCGCTAATATCTACGTTTGACGTTCCAGCGTGGACGACGAAGAAGCGTTCGTGGCAAAGGGCCAGTTGACCACCGTACAACTTCAGTGCCTGCTCCCGTTTCCAGACACAGGGACCGATCTCGACATCCTCAAGTCCAGTCTCCTCGCGCAGTTCCCGAACTGCCGCCACGGCAAAGGTCTCCCCCGGTTCCAGACCGCCGCCGGGCATAAACCAGTAACGGTAGATTGGCCGTTCCGGATTGACCGGAACCGTGTCGTTGGCCTGGAAGAAGAAGATACGATCCCGGGGATCAATCAGGATCAACCGCGCCGCCTGCCGGAGTGGCAGTGTTTCTTCTGGTTGTTCCTTTTCAGACATCAGACAGGTTGCCTCTCATTGGCGCTCGTCCTTGCGTTCTTTTCTTAATACAAGCACAATGACAAAAGATACCGCTTGCCGATGTTGACAGATGCGGAATAGAATGACAAACGACAGGAGCCTTCAATAGCAACCAAATGTACTCATATCCCTGATGATCTTTCACCGCCGGAGATCACATCAAATGGCTGTGAAGACTGCATCGCTGAAGGACGAAGCGACTGGGTCCACCTCCGGTTTTGCCAGGAGTGCGGCCATGTCGGCTGCTGTGACAACTCGCCCGGCAAACACGCGACGGCCCACTACCATGAGACCGATCACCCCATTATCCGGTCTTATGAACCAGGCGAGCACTGGTGGTGGTGTTATCCGGACAACGAATTCTTTCTCCTTAAAGGTGCGCCCGGCGCGCCGTCCTATGTTTCCTAGCGGTTCAACGTTGGTACCGGCACTGAGAAAGGGAACACGCGATGTTCTCGTTTAAAACTCTGGCAATCATTGGACTGTGCGTCCCACTGGCGCTGCTGTTCACCGCGTGCGGCGGCGATGATGACGATGACAACGACTCACTGACCGGAGTTGTCTGGGGCTGGACCGAATTTGACAGCGAAGACGGCGACGACATCGAGGTATCGGATCCCGGCCAGTACACGATCGAATTCACCAGTGACGATGGCGCGTTCAACATCAAGGCCGACTGCAACCAGGGCAACGGTCAGGCAACGATCGATGGCAACAACATTACCATCGGGAATTTCGCCCTGACCATGGCGTTCTGTGGCGAGGAATCGCTTGACCAGGATTACATCCGGCTATTGAATGAGGTCGAAAGTTTTGACCGTGACGGCGACACTCTCACGTTCGAATTGAAAGACAATGCCGGCGAGATGGAGTTCGAAGCGCAGTAACCCGGGCAGACAACTTATCGCAAGCTGGTCGCGTCATAGAACGAGTCGATCGCAACGATCCGGCCATCTTCGACAACAACCCAGTCGCAGACTGAAACGGGGCCGTCAGGCGTTTGCATTTCAAAGTGGATGACGGCCTCGTTGCCTTTGCCCATGACGCGGAGGATGGTGAGTTTAGCCGTACTCCCGCCGGTTGTGTTCTGCATCCAGTCGAGATAGAAATCACGTCCTTCCAGGCGTCCAAACGGGCTGGTATGGGTGAAGGTATCCGCCAGGGGAATCTGATCAGGCGTCCCCTCGTTCCAGCACTCTATCCAGACTCTCGCCAGTCGTTCGGCGTCAGTCGAATCGGTCAAGTTACTTCTCCTCTACTTCGATATCCATGTTGCGCCTGGCGTGCGTCGCAACGATCGCAAGTCCCCGTTCTCAGCCACATGAAACATCAACGGAACCACTTTCACCCCGTAGGGGCAAACCTTGTGTCACTTGTTCCACCTAATTCATTGTTAGCAGCGGCGTTTCGTCTGAAAGGAACCAACTTTCATGCATGTCATTCCGAGCGGAGGCTTCCGAAGTCGAGGAACCCGATAGCCATGATCACCGAAGGGTGACAACCGCATCCAAATCGAGCGTAAGGTCGTGCATCTTGCACCAAGAAGCAGCGGAACGCACCTCAGGAGCACCTTGACGCCTCTCGAACGGTTGGCCATCGGATCCTTCGACTCCGAAGACTACGCTCAGGATGACATCGTCAATAGTTGTTTTCCCAGATATCCAGCCCTTACTGATAATTTGGTGAAACCGGTGACCTTGTGTTCGACCAGATTTAGTCTTGAATAGAAACCAGGGCGAACACAAGGTTCGCCCCTACTAATCTGATCTCACCTGTAAGGCAATGATCTACACAAACGGCAGCACCTCTTCGATGATCCGTTTGACCTGGCCCCGCTGATCCCAGCCGGTGATTCTGAGCGCCACCTCATTGAGGCCCATC
>CAZNYB010000074.1:15812-17420 GCA_964577155.1 uncultured Thermomicrobiales bacterium
CTGGCCCCGCTGATCCCAGCCGGTGATTCTGAGCGCCACCTCATTGAGGCCCATCTCTTTGTAGACCCGCAGGTGCTCGATGCACTGCTGCGGCGATCCGGTCGCGCACCAGGAATCAACGAAGTCCAGGCTGTAATCCTCAGTGTAGTAGATGTCGAGGAACTCTTTCGACTCCATGAGAGCGGCATCTTTGTCCTCGTTCACATTGATGTTGTGGTAGAGATGGGTTTCGAAGCTGTCCCAGTCACGGCCTTTGGATCGAGCATTCTCCTCGAGATACTCCAGCCGTCTTCGGACATCATCCGGATCGGAGAGCGACGTCTCCCAGCCGTCGGCATGGTTGATCGCCCGGCGCAGGGAGAGCTTGATCAGCTCCCAGTCATCACTGCGGACGTTATTCGCCAGCCAGATCGGCGGCCGGGGGCTGGCGGCTGGTTTCGGCTCGATAGTGATGTTCTCACACTGGTAGTGTTCACCGTCGAAGCTGACGTTGTCCTCGGTCCAGAGCTGCTTGATCAGCGCGATCCACTCCAGCATCCGGCGCACCCGGTCGCGGGATTCGAGGCCGTAGAGTTCGCCTTCAATCCGGCCGCCCTCCTGCGGCACGATCCCGGTGCAAGCCACCAGAACCGTGCGTCCTTCAGCCAGCAGGTCGAGGCTGGCCCACTGGTAGGCCAGCAACACCGGATCACGCAGTGGGAAGCTGGCCATGCAAGCCGGTCCCATCCGCACCCGTTTCGTGCGAGCCGCAACGCCGGCCAGCAAGGCGATGGACTCCATTCTCGGTTTGCCAAGCAGGCTATCGCCAACCCAGACCGATGCATAGACTTCGGACTGGTCGGCGATCTCAGCCAGCTGGAGCATCTCCTCAGCCGTCGTCACATCGAAGAGTACGCCGCGGTTTGGAAGCGTCAAGCCAAATTTCATCGTTGCTCCTCCCGGTGTCTGCCGGTATTAACGCTCAGGGCTAGCCTCCCAGGAGACCGTGCATTCGCCTTCAAAGGTGCCGGCGGCCTCAGTATCGGAGGTTATCTCGCCGGTGATCGTGATGTCGTTGGTAGTCAGCGTGAATCTGCCGTTCTCGATCGGGATGTCTTCATCGGTCTCCAACAGTAGCTCGCAGTCCGGTCCCTGATCCATTTCGACCTCGACATCATAGGTAAGAGAGAAGTCATCGCACCCGTCGTTTACCGCGGTGATCATCGAACCATCATCGGAGACAACGAAGCAGATGTCGTATTCTTCGTCGCCGCTATCGCCTTCGCCGACCCAGACGACGCCGCTGGTAGTATCGTGCTGATCTTCTTCAGTCGACTCATGCGGGTCGCCCCCGTCTTCGTCGTCGTCTTCATCATCATCGTCTTCGGCTTCTTCGGTACCTTCATCCTCATCATCGCCGATTCCAGAGACAAGCGTGCTAATCGCGCCACCTGGCGAGGATTCGTCCTCACTATCATCATCGCCGGTAATACAGCCGGTCAGAATCAGTAGCAGCGCCACCGAGACCGCAAGAAATCGGGTAATCTGTCGCATTGGGAAACTCCTCTTCCGCCTCAACAGATGGGATCTGTGCGAACAGTTGGAACAACAGAGCCTACCGGAGCAGGC
>CAZNYB010000074.1:17520-20451 GCA_964577155.1 uncultured Thermomicrobiales bacterium
GGTGATCTCCATCCGGCTCTTGTCGAAATACTGCACCAGCCGCATCCCGTTAGGAGATTCTTCGTACTCTTCCATAATACCGCCGGTAAACGCATCCGGCGCCCAGATCCAGGTTCGCGATACAACTCCCTGAGCGACCGGCATGTCGGTTCGCGCCCAGGTCTGTTCAAATGACGGACTGGCAAAATGGGCCGCGCTGGCAGGAATCACCAGGTACGCGCCAAGCAGAACCAGAACCGAAAGCGGTAGCAGGAATCGTAATCGCCTCATCGAACATCTCCCTCGCACCCAGGTAACCGGTCATCCGGTCGCATGTATTTCCAGATGGGTACAGCGTACTACGGAGCGATGTCGAAGGGAACAGTTGAGCACTATCGCGAAGGTGTTTATTCTCTGGCTGAAGTCATTGTGAGGCGGATGCGTGTTGCACATCCGTTGAGGCAGATGTCGCCGGCCGCTCCAATTCTTCGGTCTGCTCCAAACTGATCGAAATCTGTATGGCTGCCAGCAGCAGCAGGTTGGCAACGAGAGAGGAGATCGCGGCGAGCTGGTTCTCAGCAAACATAAATATCTGCGTCACTAGAATCTCAACCAGCAATGAGTACTTGTACCAACGGTAGGCATCCATTCTGGATCGCCGGATCAGCGCATACAACCCCAAAAAAATAAAAATACTTGAGATGAAAGTTGAGACCACTACACCCCACTGGGTAAAGCCGGACTCGTGCGTCGTACTGTCGAATGGGCTTGTTGCCACACCTAGCACCCAGATCAACGACAGCAATGCATCAAAAACAAACCAGGCGCCTAATAATTGCTGAAACCTTCGCCGTGCCACCAACCTCCGGTATCGTGCGACGGCCCATTCTCGGATTCGGTAGTACGGGCCGAGGACAAATTGCTGTTCTGGCTGGATCGTTTCGACAATCTGGGTCAGTGACCGCACCAACGGGTCATCAGGGTCGCACTGTTTGAGATAGTTGAGCGCCTGTTGCCGTTCAGCATTGCTGACCGAGCCAGTTGCCGCCTGATTGAGCACCAGGACCGCATTCGCGAGATACTCCGTCTCGCTCGGTCGCCTGCGAATCTGCAGTTCGCGAGTGACAAAATAGAGCACCAGAAAGATGATGTAGATCAGGGCAATTGTCGGCTGAAAGAAGTAGTCGTTGTCACTGGTGATGAACTTCCCCAACTCGTCAATGAACGCGCCGAATCCCATGCCGCCGATGAACGCCGCCATCCACTTCCACTGCTGCCCGATGAAGGTCAACAGCATGACGATGGCGATCAACATGCCCAGCCCACCCCAGAGCATGTGAGCGATGTGCAATGTGTCGTTGCCGACCTGCGGGTAATCTGTCAGCCAGAGAAAAAATCTGATAACCAGCACCGTCACAACGGCTGATAGCAAAAACAATCCGGTGTAGTCAGAAGATCCCATATCCCGCACCAGGTGCAGCCGGTCTGTCCGCTGGCGCAGCGGTCGGTATCTACTCACCATATCCAGTGTTTCAGTAGCCCGGTGACGACGTTCGCTCATGAGACCCTTTACACCCCTCCGATAAACGTTGCCGGCATTGCAACCTGCGAGCACTGCGAATCTACACTAGACTGTTCGCAGTCTATCACCGGCAGGCGCCGGTCCCGACAACCGAGAGGGAGGAATGGGTAACGATGAGCGTCTGGAATCTCGAGCATTTCGAAATCGTCCATCAACACTTCCACGGCCAGCCGTCACCGGCCTTTGATTCGGCAGAAATGCAAGAGCGGGTCTGGGGCCGCCAGTGGGGTATTACAAACGATACCGGCAGGCTGCGGACGGTGCTGCTACACCGGCCAGGCGATGAAATGCTGACCGTCGACGATCAGTACCGGCTGCCAGATGTCCCGGCGCTGGTACACCCGGAGCGCAAATGGTATTTCTGGGGTGAATCAAGCCCGGATCTGGCTCAGATGCAGCGCGAACATGACGCGCTGACAGATGTGCTGCGGGCGAATGATGTTGAGATCGTCTGGCTAGATGACCCCAGACCGGACGATATCAACGCCATGTTCACCCGGGATATGATGATCAGTGTGCCCGGCGGCGCGATCATCGGCCGGATGGGTCCCCTCATGCGCCGAGGCCAGGAACTCAACGTGCTTCGAACGCTGGCGCGAATTGGCATGCCGGTGCTGCACACCGTTCACGGGACCGGTCTCTTCGAAGGCGGCAGCTACGCGATGCTGAACGAGACAACTGCCGTCTGCTCGATCGACCATCGTGACAATGAGGAAGGCGCTGACCAGGTCGAACAGGTGCTCAACCGGCTGGGCATCGAACTGCTGCGGGTTCAGGGCCGGGGCTGGTCCTGCCATATCGACGGCGAACTGGTGATGGTCGATCACGACACAGCGCTCATCGCGCCGCACAAACTGCCCTACTGGTTCCTCGAAAAACTGAAGGATCTGGGGATCCGCGCCATCGACGTCCATCCTTCAGAGGATCAGTTCGCCACCAACTGCCTGGTGCTCGCGCCCGGCAAACTGATCATCGCCGACGATTGCCCCCACACCGCCGAGCGGTTGCAAGCCGCGGGCATCGAACCGATTCTGATCCCGTTCTCAGAGTGCCATAAGAACGGTGGGGGATTGCATTGCGCGTCGATGCCGCTATTTAGGGAGTAGGGATCAACGAAAAATACCTGAGGTTCGTCTTTTTCACAAGCCTGACGACATCAGTATCATGGCGGCTGTATCGCCTGGTAATGGACGGTGTGCGTGGCTATCGACCGCTGATCTTCGCTACCGGTCGGTCGAGTCGTAGCAGTGATTCATTTCTCCCGCTCAAGTTGAATCGCCTCTCACCCCGACGAGAGGCGTTGCCGATACCACCTGACGCTCCTATGTCAACTGGAGTGAAGAATTGAGCATCAACTCCTCCTTTTGGTC
>CAZNYB010000075.1:0-19878 GCA_964577155.1 uncultured Thermomicrobiales bacterium
GCGGTGTCCGCCAGCAACAATTAACATTCTCATTGCGGATCGGTTTGCGCCGGTCCACGTTCGTACTGGAACAATTTCCTCAGTCTTTAGGATCCTCCTTCTGCTGCAGTTCCTTGAGATAGTCCTCCAACCGGCCCATGCTCTCATCCCAGAACTTCCGGTACTCCTCAACCCAGTCGGCGATCTCGCGAAGCGGTTCGGGGTTCAGTCGGCACGGCCGCCATTGCGCTCTTCGTCCACGGGTGATCAACCCGGCTCGCTCCAGGACCTTCAGGTGTTTGGAGACCGCCGGCAGACTCATGTCGAACGGAGCCGCCAGCTCGTTGACGGTCTGCTCTCCTTTGGCAAGCCGCGCCAGTATCTCCCGTCGAGTCGGGTCGGAAAGGGCGGCGAAGGTCTGGTTGAGCTGTTCGGCTGACATCGGTATTTAACCATCTCGATAATAAACCAAACGGTTAAATACAAGTGTAGCAGGCATCAGCTGCCTGTCAAGTGCTGCTCGCAACTGACGGTCTGAACTTAGATGCCTCCGGCTTTGAGAATGCGCTCGTGGTGCGGTTCATTTCGCAGATCGCCGGTCCATTCAATCGGCTGCAGGATCATACCGAAGGCGCTGCGAGGTGAGACTAACGCCTCTTTGCGGACACCTGCGAGGGTGCGCTGGTTCGATACCCGCGCGCCGCCAGCTTCGAGCGTCGCCAGAAACGAATCCAGATCCTCAACTTCGATGCCGACGTGCTGGACGCCCTCACCGCGTTTTTCGATGTGCTGGCTGACAAAACTCTCCGGCGTCGTGCCTTCCAGCATCGTGATCAAGTCTTCACCGAGCAGGAAGTAGGCAACGATGTACTGCTGGTCGGTATTTTCTCGCTGGCCGAGATACTCCGCGCCGTAAAGCGTCTCAAACCTTTGCCGCGACACCTCAATGCTTCGTACGGCGATGGCGATATGGTCGACTCTTTGCACGTTGCTCATTGGGGTAGCTCCTTTCATCAAATAGTGGATTGCCTTCGGACGACAGCCGATTCTGAGTCAAACAACCGGCAGTCGATTCTGCCGCCGGGCTGTCGACATGATCTTCTTGATGGTACATTCTCTCAGGGATACGGCGAGCATACCTGGGGAAAGTGCGATGTATGACAGATTGATCACCGGTGGGCACCTGTTGACGATGCAGGCTGATGGCGTTGGGTTCATCGAAGATGGCGCGGTCGCAATCACCGGCCGGAAAATCGTCGCTGTCGGACCGCGTGAGGAGATCGAAGCCACGGACGAGGCGAGGGAGATCGTCGACGCGACGGATCGGCTGGTCATGCCCGGGTTGATCGACGCTCACATGCACTCGGCGATGGTTATTGGCCGAGGTTGGGCACAGGAAGTCGACAAATGGATGGATGCGGGCGTTGGGCCGATGATGCGTCAGGCCGATCCTGAAGATCAGCCAACGGCGACGATGATCGCGCTCATGGAAGGTGTCGCCAATGGCACGACGACCTTCGGCGACTACTATGGCGACATGAGCAAGATCGTCCACAGCCACGTCAGGATGGGAAGCCGCGGGGTGCTCTGCCAGAGCATTACCGAACGCAGCTTCGCAAACCGTGATGAGTGGATCAAACAGGGCTGGCAGCCGGGTGATCCGACGCCACTCGATCCCGACGTCGGCGAACGCACCCTCCGGGAAGGTCTCGCCTTCTTCGAGGAGTGGAATGGTTTCGACGATGGCAGGATCAAAGCCATCCTCGGTCCGCACGCCGCCGACTTTCTCTCCCGGGAACGGTTGTTGCAGATCCAGGAGGAGGCGCGCAAACGGAACACTCTGATGCACCTGCATGTTGCCCAGGATGTGCGGGAGAACAACGCCACCCTGCAACGTTACGGGTTGCGAGCGGTTCCGTTCCTCGACTCGATCGGGTTGCTTGGACCGGATCTGATCGCAGTGCATATCTGTGTCACGACGCCGGAAGAAGTAAAGACCGTCGCTCGCAGCGGTTCGCCGATGACCTGCTGTTCGAATTCGATCGGCATCATCGACGGCGTTGTCCCGCCCGCCTGGCAATTCAAGCAACTTGGCGGGCTGGTAGCGCTCGGGTCGGACCAGGCGCCGGGCAACAACTCCCATAACATGTTTAGCGAGATGCGAGCTACGGCGATGTACGCCAAGATCAAGGCTGAAAGCCCGCTGCCGATGCCGGCCTGGGAGGTGCTCCGTAGCGCCACGATTGACGGCGCGAAGGTGCTTGGCATCGACGATGTCGCTGGCTCGCTCGAAGCCGGCAAAGATGCCGATATCATCATGCTCGACACGTCAATGCCGCCGCTGGCACCGCTCCTGCTGAAACCAGCCCGCAACATCGTGCCGAACCTGGTCTATGCCGAGACTGGAAGCAACGTCGTGATGACAATGGTTGCCGGCGAAGTCATCTACCAGGATGGCGAATTCACCCGCATCGATGTGAGTCAGGTGCAAGCCGATCTCCTGGCGGCCGCTCAGCGCCTCCAGGATCGTGCGGCAGCCGATCCGATTACCGAAGATACTCCGGTTGTCCGGCTGACGCGGTCGGAAAAACACTAGCGACCCGGATCCCAAGACTGCCATGTTTGCTGACATACGCAGACAGTAACTGTCACGGGTCACAGATACTTCTAGTCGCCAGGGGATTCGCGCTCAGGGCGCGGGCACACGTCTGGGGGAATGACCACGACATGGATGAGTGCCTGCTGAACTCATTCTTCTTTCCCCTTGTCGTACAGGGATGTCTCGATTATTCTTCCGCCGGTTCGGTAGCGGGAACGCAGGAACGGACAGGATAATGTGAACGTTCTTCGAGCGGTATCAGGGGTCGTCGCACTCCTGCTTGCCATACTCGCGAGCCTGTCAGCAGTGGACACCTCGGTTGCCCAGCCCGCTGTCGATGCCGGAAGTAGCGCCGTAGCTATTGCGCGAACCGTCATCCCTCTCGACGGACTGCTCTGCCGGGACAATCAGAATCAACTCTATGCGAGTCGAGACGGCCGATGCGACTGGCAACTGCTCCCGGTCAACTTCAGCAGTGAGAAACCTGCGCAGACATGTGCCAGTTCTTCATCTTGGGAATACAGTCCGACCGGAATCTGCGGAAGCATCCAACAACACGTCAGGCTGCCATCACTGGATGTGCCGGTTATCGGGTGTGCATCTGGGACCCACGATCGCCTGCGTCTCGTTTCTTCGGTTGATCTGTGCCTGGTTGAAGAAACGCCGGTTAGCCAGCGCCCGCTCATCCTCATCACCGATTCCCTTAACAACCGGATACAGAAGTTCTTTTTTGACGGGGGATTCATCGATGCCTGGGGAAGCGAAGGCAACGAGTCCGGCAACTTTGTGTTCCCGGCCGGAATCGATGTGGACCGGGATGGCAACAGCTACGTTACCGACTGGGGGAACAAGCGTGTCCAGCGGTTCGATCCTTCGGGAATCTCTACATCTGAGACAAACCAGATAGATGGCCAGAATGGAGAGTTGTCATCGCCCACTGGCATCGCTATCGACCGGAACTCAGGTTTCGTCTACGTAGCCGATGCCGGACAAAATCGCATCTTTGTGTTCGATTTTGAAGGCAGACCCGTCACCAGCTGGGGTGCGCCAGGTAGTGGCGCGGGATTTCTCAATAACCCCTGGGGGATTGCCGTCGACCAGGGCGGACTCGTCTACGTCGCCGACACCGGCAACCATCGTATTCAAATTTTCGATAGCCAGGGTAACTTCATCCGCCAGTGGGGCGCCAGCGGAACCGGGACCGGCAAGTTTCAGGGACCAATCGGCATCGCGATCGATCGCTGGGACCAGGTATTTGTGACTGACTACAACCAGAATCGCGTGCAGGTCTTTGACCGGTTCGGAACATACCTGCGTGGTTGGGGCAGTTTCGGCACTGCGCCCGGCGAGTTTTTTGGTCCGGTCGGCATCGATGTTGATGTCTTCGGTCAGGTCTACGTTGTCGACAGCGCCAACCACCGGGTGCAGGTCTTCGACCAGTATGGCGGGCTTCTCCGATCTTGGGGCACAGAGGGATCCGGCGACGGAGAGTTCTCCAATCCGTACTTTGTGACGATTGTCCCCTGATTCTCCTGTACCTGGCAGGCATTTCATCGTATCAAATAGCGAAAGTACGAGCTGGATCACTCGCAATCGTAGGGGCGAACCTTGTGTTCGCCCGATTAATAGTTGATGGCAGAAATCGGGCGAACACAAGGTTCGCCCCTACGAGTCGCAAGCCGTTCTTTTGGTGATCGGTGCATAGCCGCCCGCTTGAGAAGCATCATGCAACGTCGATGAGATTGTCACGGGGGTATACTACAAGGGTGTGAGGTTCTGCAGCGGACCGCCAGGTCCATGCTGCCTCAAGCCCCGGTAACCTGAATTGTGTTACCGGGGCCGAAAGCATGGTATCGGGTTGATGTTGGATGTTTAAGCTTCTGGAGACCACATCAACCAATTTGTACCCGTAGTTCGAGTGTAAGCCCTTTTTGACCTCCTGACATCCGTTGAATTACTTATATTTCCGCAAATACGACCTCTACGCAGGTTGTAGTCCGTTTGTGTTTACGGTTTTATCTCGTAAAAAACGTGAAATGCGTTCTCTTCAAAATCGTACCGCTTGACGCTGCTAAAACCTGCCTCTTTGGCAAACTGTCGCAACTTCGTCTCACCCATGCAGACGCCAGTCCCGACGCCGCCTTGCGCCAGCGCCGTCGTCATGCAGTAGCCAATGCCGGTGGCATAGCCGAAGGCTCCGAGTCCAAGCGGGTGGTCGATATTCTTCTGCAAATCACCGTACACGTTGACCTCAAGGACAAAGTAGGTGCCGTCCGGTTTGAGCGCCTTGCGGATCTCGGTCATCAATTCGACCGGGAACGCGAGGTCGTGGACAACGTCAAAGGTGGTGATCAGGTCGTACTTGCCGGGAATACCCTTGCTGGCGTCGAGCGTCTCAGCGCTGACTCGACCGTTAGTGAAGCCAGCCGCGGTGAGATTTTCCCGGGCGGCGTTGATCGACGGTTCCCAGATGTCGAAGCCATATACCTTGGCATTCGGAAATCCCTGCGCCAGGTGCACCAGCGATTGACCGTTGCCGCAGCCGATGTCTGCGACCGAGCCGCCGGCTTCGAGCTTCTCAGCGACACCGTCCAATGCAGGAATCCAGAGATCGTTCATGTAGTTGAGGAACAATGGCCGGGTGAATCGTTCGATGCCACAGTAGCAGCTGTGATCGTACTGATTCATCGGCACCCCGCCGCCGTTCTTGAAGGCATCTTCAATCTGTGGGAGCACCCGCCAGAAGTTTTCCGCAAGGGCAAAGATGCCCGGCAGGTAGACCGGACTGTCCTTATTCGTCAGCACAAAGGCATGCTCCGGGCTGAGTGAGAACTCCTTGCTTGTGTCGTCATAGTCAATGACCCGGTGGCAGGCCATCGCCGAGAGCCATTCCCGGCCATACCGTTCGTTGATTCCGGCTTCCTCGGCGAACTGCTGGCTGGTAGCCGGTCCGCAGTGTTCCAGCGCGTCGAAGAGTTCTAACCGGTCACCCAGTTGGATGAGCATGCCCATCTCGGTGCTGATGAAGTCGTTTACTGTTTTGAAGGCGAATGCGTGAGCAACATCCTGGTCAATTTCGTGGGTCGTCTCGATAGCCATGAATCTTTCCTCCTGTATGGCTATATGCGTACATTGATTGCTCGCAAGCCGGGAGGTTGATCTGCGGAGGTGTGTGAGGCTCTGCAGCGGGTCGCCCGGATCGCGTTTGTGCCGGATGCAGCGACGGTTTTCTCGTCGATTGAACCAGCCATTGTTTCTCAGACAGCTTTACTTGCCTGGCATCCCTCCTTTATTTGCGATTCCTGTACTTCCAATGTACAGGTCATTTTCTGTTCGATCCATCCGTATATGTACGTATTTTCGGGCAAAAGCTGGTTTTACGTGCTACTTCCAATCGCCATTCATCAATTGCCCGGCTTTTGCCACTGTTCAATCATGAGATGATCATCCACCGGCGGCCACCGATACCGGCTTCGGCACAGCCGGGATACTCAGGCTGTCTGAATCCTGGATCAAGACCGCGATCTTTTCGGCAGCTTTGCGGGCGCCGCTCGATTCGACCTGCCGGTAGGTGGGCGGGTTGTCCAGCAGTTGGGCCAGGCGGCTGGCGGTCTCATCCGGTGTTGCACGATCAAATGGAACCCTGGCCAGGTCCGGCACGCCGTAGTTCCCGAGCCGGTGGGCGACGTGAATGTTTTGCTCGAAGTGGTTCGTGATCGGGAAGTAGAGGAACGGCTTCTGCAAGCCGACCAGTTCCATCGTCGTTGAGAGGCCGCCCTGGACCAGAGCAGCATCGGCCGCCGCGAACATCTCATAGAGATTGTGAACATAGCCCAGGCAGTCGACGCCCTCAACCTGCGGCAGCTCGGCCGGGTCGATTCGCGGCCCGGCAACAACGACCAGCCGTAGATCCGGAATACGCTCTCGCATCGCCGGGTAGCCTGCGAGGATCCTCTGAAGCAAGCCAGCGCCGACGCCGCTGCCGCCGACTGCTGCGACGACAACTTGCTCATCCGGACCGAATCCGTATCGTTCCCGCAACGCAGGCTGTGGCTCCAACGCATCCGGATCGACGTAGCGGATGTAGCCGTTGAAGTCATAATGCCGGGCGGCCCAGTCGCGGATGACCGGCAAACCCTCGCCGAAGGTTCCCGGCACGATGTCTTCGGCGTTGCCGATAAAGATGCGGACGTCTTGCACCCACGGGTACCGTTCGATGTGCTCGATCATCTCCAGATTGTGGTCGGCGGTCAGGAATGCTTGACGCTCGTCGTCATATGCCGGTAAAAAGCCGATCACGTCGGTCAGCCAGGCAAACGGGGCTGACTTCAGCTCGGGGTTCTCATGCAGGAAGTGGTCAACGTCCCAGGCTTCGTCGCAGACCCAGAGGTCGTAGCAGCCTTCACGGGCAGCGTCCAGGAAGATATGGAAGTTTGCCAGCAGGATCTCATCCATATCGCGGACGGACTCAAAGACATCAAGTTCGTGGTCGCCGCTGACCCAGGACTCGATGTGCGCTGACTCGCCGGACATGCTTTCGCTGGCGGGGTGAATTCGTTCGCCGCTGGCTTCCAACACAGCCGTAACCGGGTGCTGAGCCAGCCAGTCGATCTCCAGGTCGGGGATGATCTTGCGCAGCTCACGTGCTACCTCCAGATCACGTTGAATGTGGCCCAGTCCAACCGGGCTGCTGACCCAGAGTGCCCGCTTCGTCGTCCGGGCGTAGCCGCGGGTCCAGGTTGACCGTGCCGGAAGCTCGCGGCCGATGAAGTCGTGAATCAACAGATTGACTTTGACGGCGTCTTTGCCGTTCGGCGCGTGACCGCCGCCCTCGATCACGATTACCTTCGCCTGCTTGATGACCTTCTGAAGCTCGAAACTTCGCTCAAGTGGCACCAGGGCATCGAATTCGCCGTGGATGAACAGTGTCGGGCACCGGACACCGGCGGCGTACTCCGCCATTCTGGGTGTCGCTCCATCACAAACGCAGGCGATGAGTTTGTCGACAGTCGTCTCTTTAGCCCAGGACTTGCCGAGTTCGATCGCGTGCGTCGAGTGCGGTTCACTGAACGGGAGTGGGATAAACCAGTCCAGAAATCCGTCGAAGTCTCGTTGCCAGTAGTTGGCATTGAACCGGCGCCACCCCTCGCTTTCGTCCTCATGCTCAGCGAAGAATTCAGTGAGATCCCATCGTGGGCTTCCGCTCAGTAGCACGCCTGGGCCAATGACGATCAGGTGACGCACACGATCCGGCTGCTCCGACGCGAATTGGATTGCCCAGCGGCCGCCTGCCGAGAGACCGATCAGGTCGAACTTCTCAATCTCGATCTCGTCGACGACAGCTGCCAGATCCTTCGTGAAATCCTCGGTTCGATAACCGCTTGACGGCCGGTCGCTGCCGCCGTTGCCGCGCGGGTCGTATTTGATGACTCGGAATCCCTGCTGGGCGAAGTAGGGAACCTGCATGCGCCAGATGGCACTGTGCGCCAGGTTCCAGGCCGGCACGAAGACGACAGTTCTCCCGGCATCCTCCGGTCCAAAGACCTCATAAAAAATCCGCACTCCATCATCCGGGTTGGTTGCGTAGCCAGTTGACGTTGGTTCGACAGCGCGCATGTGGTGTTCCTCCTCTTAGTGCTCGCTTGGTCGTTCGGCACACCCCGTTCTAATTAGTGTCTCCGGTGCGACCGGTTTCACTTCTCCCCGCTCCACCTGACGTTCCCGCTCCTCGAGCCAGTCGCCGACGAGATCAAGCGTCTCGAAGACCTGAAACAAATCATCGGTAAATCCGGCGAACTGGAAGCCATCCATGCCAAACCAGAATTTGTTGAGCGCATCGACAACCAGCCAGGGCGGAAGATTGATACCAAGTTGCGGAAAATATTCTTCAGCGACCTCATTGAGCAGGTCTACCCAGGCTGCGACGCGATCCCGAGTTCTTTTCGCGATCCGCTCGTCTTTGTAACCCAGGATGATCAGTTCGTGGTTGATCCGGACGAAGCCGTCAGCCAGATCCTGACGGTAGAACTCAACCGCCTGCCTCCATTTGGCGCTGAGCGGCACTCCCGGCTCGTCGTACATAGCACGTTGCCGGTTGAAACGAGGCTTGTCCATCTCATCCATAATCGCCAGCAACAGGTTCTGCTTGGTGCCGAAGTGGTAGTTGATCAACGCCTGGTTGACGCCGGCCTCCTCGGCAATGGCGCGCGTGGTCAGCGCCTGGTAGCCATCCCTGCCCAGGATCAGCATGGCTGTATTCAGAATCGCCTCACGGGTTGACTGTCCCTCAACAGCATCCCGTTCAGTTTGTTCTGCAGCACGTTTGCCAGTTGAAATCGCATGACTCCCGTCCCACGGCGGCTGAAACCCACAGTTGGCTAACCAGCGGTAGACGCGCCGGATTAATCACTTGATTTAGTCATATGATTAAGATACAGGCGTTTATGCTTTTTGTCAAGTGGAGGGCGGTACTTGTGCGCCGCCAGCGGTTGTTTTCTGTCTACGGACTAAAGAAGCTGAACGTGCCGGTTATTGTGCTGTCCCGGCATGGCGACGGAAGGTCGAGATCAAGCGATCCTGAGAGATTGTGACCGGTTTGATCCAGGGTCAGAACAAGACTCGTGGTCACTGTTTTGCCCATGATCTCTTGTTGCGTAGCCCCTTCTGCCCGGGCCGACGATGTCTCAAAGAGCGTTAGCGGTCCGAAAGCGAATCCGCTGATAACCGGCTGGTTGCCCCGGCACAGTCCGCCGGCGTTGATTTCAAGTCCCGCGCCGGTGATCGTTATCGCGGCGGTAATCTGATCGCCGGTCGAAAGTGACTGGCTGAGGACGACCGTGGCCGGTGCGCTGCTGCCGTTGTCTCCCGTGACCGTGCCAGTAAACACCCCGTCAAACATGAACTCACCGCATAAGGCGCAGTGAAATGCTGTGCCGGAAGAGCCAAACATCTCCGCTCCGCCCCACTGATTCATCTGCCTGAAGATATCAGCCTTCTTGATTGGCCGCCCACCCTCGTCGTAGAATCGCCCGTTCCCCATGAAATCGCCGATAGTCCAGCCGAAACCACGGTGCCCGTAGCCGGTCCAGTAATACCCGTCATCACCGCAGCCGGTGCACACGAACTTGTAGTCAGTGGTCGTCTCAGATGGATCGATGTCTTTTGCCAGGAAGACCTCTGCACCGCCCCACTGGTTGATCTGTCGGAAGATATCGTCCGCGCCATCGCCGTCGTAGTCGCCGATATGCCAGTCATAGCCCCGGTGGCCGTAGCCAGTCCAGCGGCCATCGAAGATGAAAGCACTGCGATCGGAGAGAAAGACCTCTGCTCCTCCCCACTGGTTGAGCTGGCGGAAGATATCGTCATCTCCGTCGCCATCAAAATCCCCGACGTACCAGCGGTTGCCGCCACTGTGAGCGCCGGTCCACACCCCGGTGAATTCGAACCCATTGCCATTCGAGAGAAAGACCTCCGCGCCGCCGTACTCATTCAACTGGCGGAAGAGATCGTCTTTGCCGTCGCCATTGAAGTCGCCAACGTACCAATCCGCGCCATTGCTGCCGGCATTGGTCCAGAGACCCTGAAAGACAAAGGAACTCCGGTCGGAGAGGAAGACCTCCGCCCCACCCCACTGGTTCATCTGCCTGAAGATATCGTCGGTTCCGTCCCCATCGAAGTCGCCGACATACCAGGCGTGACCATTGTGCCCGGCATTCGACCACACTCCGTCGAAGTCGAACCCGAGACCATTGGAAAGGAGCACTTCCGCCCCGCCAGATGAGTTCATCTGGCGAAAGATATCGTCCTTGCGGTCGCCGTTAAAGTCGCCGACGTACCAGCCAGCGCCATTGTGGCTGGCATTGGTCCAGTTATTGTGATCGGCTCTGCCGACGAGGATACTGGCAAGGGACGCCAGGAATCCGGCTGTCATTGAGATCACGACAACGAACATCACTGCTGAACTTTTGTTACGGTTGCGAGAATCGTTCATTGATTCCCTCCTGAATTGAGCTGGAATTGCGTTGATGCCAGCGAACGAACTGGCACTTCTCACTCTACCGATCCGTTAATCTCAACACAGTTGTCTGCGGTATTGTCGCCCTGTTACCTGGTTTACAGGCAACCTGAGGAGTCCCGGAAGCGAACCAAACGATTGAGGGTTCAGGTTGCTGCCTGCCTCGATGACTCCCGGACAAATGTACTGGCGCAGCGGACCTGCAAGGGAACGTCTATGCAGTCATACATCGTGGTGTATGATTCATTTTGTCGCGTACGTACGTACATAAAAGGTGGCAATCGTTGCAGCCAACGCTGAGTCGAAGCTATTTGCCAACTTGTCACGCCGTCTTCAAACCGCTATACTTCAAATACGAACATATGTTCTAAAACTAAGGATTCAAGATGACTTCCGAAGAGCTATTCTGGGATATCGCAGAGCCGATGTACGCCGACCCGTCTGTCAGCCGATCGACGTTGATGGGCTTTCCCTGCGTCCGGGTAAACGGTGAATTTTTTGCCATGCCAGGCCGCGACGGACAACTTGTCGTCAAGCTACCCGCGAAACGGGTAACCGAGCTAGTCGAATCCGGATCCGGTCAACCATTCGCGCCTGCCGGTCGAGTGTTTCGCGAGTGGGTGGCTGTCGAAGATCCAGACGAAGATGCCTGGCGCGGGTACCTTCAGGAGGCGAAAGCATTCGTCTCTGGTTGAAACTGTGAGAGGAGACACCTGTGGAACCTGAGGAGCTGTACTGGAAACTGGTCAATCCATTGCTGAAAGATCCTGCGATCAAGCGATCGACGATGCTCGGGCTAACCTGCCTGCGGTTGGATGATTCGCCATTCGTCGCGTTCGACCCTGAGGAGCACCTTGTCGTCAAGCTGCCGGTTGACTGCGTCGAAGATCTGGTGATCGCTGGCGAAGGAAATCCATTCAGTCACAATGGCCGGGTTATGCGTGAGTGGGTCGCCTTTGAGGAACCGGATGAGTACGAGTGGCGTGATCAGCTCGAAGCTGCCAGGCTTCATGCACATGCGCTTGGCGTTCCAGCCGGGATGTTCACCGAATCGCAGTAGCTATATCGAATAGAGCTGGCAACTGACCCCGGCAGGTTACGATTCCGGTGCTGGAAACACCGATCTCAGCTGAAAGATGATCGCCAGTGCCGCAAGCAGGACGATTGCCTGCGTCTCCAGCGGTGTGAAGATTCGGTACTGCCGGACGAGGACAACCGTCAGGAGGGCCACCGGAATGATCAGCATCGCCTCCGCCCGCACATTGAACTGGCGCTGAATGGCTTCGATGCCGTTCAACGCCAGCAGCACGACAACTGGCGCGGCGACAACGAAATACCGTTCGTAGCCATCACCGAAGATATGCTGAATGTAGACAAGCACTATGAATGGCGAGTACCTCAAAAACAGGTAGAGATTCTTTCGGAACGCGAAGAACGGCATCATTGCGACGATGATCCCGAATGGGCGTACGGTAAAGAACATCAATGCTTGTACCGACAGGTACCGGGAGCGTTCCGGCGCAATCTCCCGAAGGTACCAGAGCAGACCATACTGTGATGAACCAAATTGCACCAGCCAGAGCCGTTCCGGCAACGAAGCGATGTAGGATGGGTCGTTGTTCCAGGCCGGGATTAGCAGCCTGATGCCAATGAGCAACGCTCCGGCCGGAATAGCCAGAAGTATAGTTTTTAGCGCCAATCGCCGGTCGACCCATCTCGGCGCGTTCAGCGAATAGTAGAGCGGCGCGACAAATACCACACTCTCTTTCACCGTCACCCCAAGAGTTAGCAGCACGACGAAGAGCAGGTCGCGGCGGCTGAGAATCGCATAGATCGCCGCGACGATGAACAGTTCCGCCAGTGGATCAACCAGCCAGAAATCGAACAGGTAGAATCGCGCCGCCCAGTCGACGGTGTACCAGAGCAGCGCGCCGGTGAGCGCCATCGGCGCGTTGAAGCCCGTCTGCCGGGCGATGTAGTAGATCAGAATTGCAACCAGCCAGGTGCTGACAAATGAGATGATGAAAAAATTTGTCGCCAGTTCGAACGGCATCAGGCTGGCGACGAACGGCATCCCAACCCGTCTGCCGTAAGGGGCGATGTGGAAAGCAAAGACGCCGTTTTCGGACATTTCAATGTATTTGTGGTGATCCCAGGGCCTTGCAAAGTTTTCGTGCCAGTAGTTCATGACCTGACCGGACCAGAGCAGTCCCGAGAGCGTCAGTAGCGTAATCGCCGCAACCAGACTGAACTCGTACGTTATCGTCAGGAACCGGTTGACTGGCTCGAAGGCATTAGCAAGCCTGGAACCCGTCAATTGCCAGCTGTTGCCCGTTAGCCACGCCACGACGAAGTCCTTTCGCCTGCGTTTGTGTGTATCCAGTCAAGGTAGGACACTTATATGCGGTGTCTGACTCGCTGTCAAATGCAGGGAGGCGTTGTGAATCCGAGCTTTCACACGTCGAAGAACAGCAATAGATAACTGACGGCTGTACTATCGGTCGATTCGTGCCATACTCACTTGCTGTCGAGCGTTCAGGACTGGAACGTAAACTGGCAGGCAAAGTGGATATTGAAAAGTCACAGCCAGATCCACTTCCGGAGGTAGTAGAGAGAATATACCGTTGAGGAATTGTCCGAATTGCGGCGCGAGCAACGACGACGCTGCGGATTTTTGTTCCTCGTGCGGAAGCCGTCTGCGCGATGGACATCGCCGTGATCAAACCGTCATTGACGTCACTGCCGGTGAACCTTCAATTGTTGCGGACGATCTGGAGCAATCTCCGGAGGGTTTTGCCTCCTCTCAATTTGGCCGGGTGCGTGTCTACACCGCACAGAGCCGCTCTCCAGCAGTCTGTCTGATTCCGGTTGCAGTTGTTCTATTGATATTTGCCTGTGCCTGTATCGGGTTCTTCGCGGTGGTTGACAACATCTTCGGGTTCTAAGCATGCTGCCCTCAAATGAGGACGAGAACTCCAACTCGACTCAATTCACATTTGCGGCAACTGATAAAACTATAGGCTGCCTGCTAAAATAGTAGGGGCGAACCTTGTGTTCGCCCGATTAATGCATAGCAACGATATCAGGGCGAACACAAGGTTCGCCCCTACCTGGCTTACCAGTTGTATACAAAGTGGAACGGAGTGTGCCGCTCACGTAGCGAAGGCGCCGTTCTCAAACTCCTGATCAGGCTGGGTTGCAGGGGCAACATAGGATAAAGCGTTGTAAGGGTGAGTCGTCGTTTTGACAATCACTCGACACATTGGAGATAGGACAGCTCAGGCTAGACGGTGGCCGCAGTTCGTGCAGTAGATGGTTTCATCGGTGGCTGGCGCTCCACAGTTCGGGCAGAGCGTTGCGTCAACCTGATCGGGCAGGTCCGGTCGCTGTCCCTGATCGGTAGCTTGCTGCCGAGGATACTGGTCTATATCCACCGGGCGGACGAGTTCCTGAGTTTGATCGATCTCGTGGGTTTGAGCTGGTGGCTCATCCTTGGACTCAAATTCTGGTGGGGCTACGATCATCGTATGTGGTTCGGATCCGCCGGATTCAGGAGCCGATTCCGGCGCTGGCGGCGAAGTAATTACTGGAGGAACATACGTTGGTTGCTTGGTTGTCAAGACCCGTCGCAGGAGCATGAAGATCAGAACAACGACGGCGAGCAACAGGACCAGCAAACAGGCGATGACCATGCCCAGCCAGATAGGAAATCCGGAATCTGCCGCGATGGTGACCGTGCCGGTCTGCGTTTGAATCAAGACGTCAAACCCGTTTGAGTCCCAGGCTTCGACGTTGTCCAGACCGATTGTGGCTGTCTCCGCGCCATCGTTCGCGCGAAATACCGGCCGTAAGAGGTCGCCAGATCCGATAACTTCATCAATGCTGGCGAAGCCGGTCACGACACGACCAGGGGTCGTCGGATTGACCTCAAGTTTGGCGCCACTCGGAAAGATGTTCCCCCGGCGCATGTCGACATACTCAAATATGGCTGGATCGTAGAGGATCTCAATATGCATACCGACGATGCCGTCAGCCGAATCGATGACGATTGGGATCTCTGCGTCTGCGCCTTCGTCGATGTTGACGCTGCCTGGATATACCTGGACCGGTTCTTGAGCCATCGCGCCTGCAGTTAAGGTAAGCGCCAGCACAGCACCGATAACCGGCAAACAGAGTTTCATTCCAGTGCGCAATGTCATTCCCCGGTTATCGCTCTCTATTCAGCCCGTTGCCAGACACCTGCGTTGGTCATTGTCAGGGGGTCTCCATTCTGGTCTGGAGGATCATCATCGCATCCTGTTGCGTAACCTGGTTGTCACCGGTGATATCGAGCGCCAGTCGTTCAGGGATTAGCTGCACCGACATCCGGAGTGCGCAGGAGGCGTCATACTCCGTCAGCCTGGCGTCACCATTGCAGTCTCCTGGCGTCAGTTCCGCCACCTCGACGATAGATAGTGCTCCGTTGATCCGGTCGATCTCGAGACCGGCGCCAGCCGGGTCGCTTGCTTCAGTGACGGTGATCGCAAGGGTCGTTTCGTTCCCTGGCTCACCGTTGGCCTGGAACTGGATCCAGGCTATGGTTCCGCTTCCGCTCAGTGGCTGCGGGCCGGTGAAGCCAACTGTCAATTCTCCCGGTGTGCTGGCGCTGGACCGGAAGGCATGATTTGCCAGAAGATTGCCGCTAATCGGATCCTGAGCCAGCGAGAACATGCTGGCATCGTAGCTGATCCGCAGGTTCAAACTGGCGATACTGGTTGCCTGAACCAGGTAGACCGGAACCCATACGTTTTCGCCGGGCGCGACCTGTCGCTGCCCGGCCTGTACTGTCATCTGAACAGCCTCGTTCGTTGGCTCCGCGGTTCCGAGCGGACTATTTGGGATAAGGTTGCCTGGCGCGGCGACGACCGGCTGCTCAGTTGCCACGGCGCTGCTTTCCACTTCAGTTGACTCAATGCCGGGAAGAGCCGGGTTGGATGTCGTGCCGCAGGTAGCCGGACTTGCCCCGGCATTGAGGATGAGCACGGCGCGGTGGACCACGGTGTCGTCCTGCACCATAAAGTGGAGCGTTCCTGTGTCTACCTGCTGCACCAGGGCAGCTTGCTTTTCCGGACTGCCGTTAGCGGTCTCATCACAGGCAATATCGAATAGATCGAGATTGAGAAATGTTTCATCGCCGGTGAATCCGCCGTGCAGCGTAATGCAACCAGCCATCTCTCCCTGTGCGAAGGCACAATCTTCGAATGGTTCACCAACTGCTACATGGGTGGAATCTGTCTCTTGCATCGAACCGATCGGACTCACCTCGACGTGCAGGAGAGCGCTGGTGACGCCTTCGGGAGGGATTTCGTAATGAAAAGAGAAGCAACGCAGCAGGTTGTCGCCGCCGACACCAAACCCAACTCTGTTTCTCTCACACTCGAACAGCTTGTTGTCCGGGTCGTCATCTACGCCAAAAATGATGATTCCCTGATCCTGGGCTAGCGCCGGGCTTGCCAGCAAAGGGGCGAGCAGACTGCCCAGCAGGACGAGCAGGGCAAGCAACTGTATGTTCCTGCGCCTCAGTTGCAACAAGCTACTCCTCTAACCGACAGGCAGTGGTGTGACATAGGCAGTCTTGCGATCTGATTGTAGACGGAATCATGGTCTCGTGCAGGTCAAGTTAACCAGATTGCCGCGTGCCAGCCAGCTCCGCTTGTTCGTCTTGAAAACGTTGCAGGCAACCGGCACAGCAGAAGCCAATGAGTTCCCCATCGACCGTTAGTGTGAACGTCGCCGTATCCAGATCGACCTCCATACCGCAGACCGGGTCGATGCCAGTCCGCGACCGACCTGACACCGGTGTTTCTACCGGGCCGGTGTACTGCAACCCGCGACGGAGCGGGACGATCTCGGCCAGAATGCTCAGGGCGATTTCTGCCGGCGTCTCTGCCTGAATGTCCAGTCCGGCTGGCGCATGAATACGTTCGATCTGCTGGTCGGTGATGCCCTGGGAACGCAGATATCTCGCTACCTCATCGAACCGCCGCCGCGAACCGATCATTGCCAGGTAGACCGGGTTAAGCTCTATCGCTTCCAGCAGCGCCAGTTCGTCAGCAACGCCCATGGTGGCGACAACGACGAACGCCGGGCGGGATTGCGACAGGTTGTCGAACCTTCTGGAAGCGTAACTTTCACGAGCGTTGTCCGCCTCAAAGCCCATTGCTACTGTACGAAATCCGAGACTGTTGCCAAGCTCGATCAACGCCCGGCTGATGGGACTCTCTCCGGTAGCGATCAGGTAGGGTTCTGGCCTGAATGGCTCGATGAATATTTCCAGCGTTCCGCCACTGTGGCAGGTCATTGCCAGTTCAACAACTCCAGCGCGCTCCGCGGTCCCCCGTTCGTCCGGACTGAGCCGCAACAGCACCGGCTCCCCGCTTTCGATGGCAGACAGCGCATGCCGGACGACGCCGGGTTGAGAACATGCGCCACCAACCCAGCCGAAGATCGCGCCGTCGGCGGTGATAACAGCTTTCGCGCCGACCCTGGCGGAGGTCGGTCGCTGGCTCACCGTCACCGTCGCCAGCGCGAATGGCACGCCGGACTCCTGGAGTTCAGCCGATTTCGTCAGTATGTCGAAGGTGTTCATTGGCCCTCCTCACCCCAACCCGTCTCCCACAAAGATGGGGAGAGGGGCTTTAAGAATCGTGCGGTGTTTCTACGGGTACATCTCAGATTGGTGGGCGCTCTTCTTCGCCTGCGCCGCCCCTCAAACAACTGCACCCTCATTTCGCTCTTGCCTCCCGCCTCTTGCTTCTGGGAGAGAGGATTGAGGGGTGAGGGTCTTACTCCTCAACCCCATGCTCAACTAACAACCCGTAGACCTTCGACGGCGTTATCGGAATATCGATATGGCGGACTCCCAGATGACTGAGGGCGTCCACAACAGCGTTGGCGACGGCTGGCGGCGCGCCAACCGTCGGGCTCTCCGCGATCCCTTTCGCGCCCAGCGGGTGGTGCGGCGACGGAGTGACCGTTTTGTCGGTAATCCAGTCCGGTGTTTCCACTGCCGTCGGCAACAGGTAGTCCATGAAGGTGCCTGTCAGCATGTTGCCAGCCTCGTCATAGACGATCTCCTCGAACAGCGCCGGGGCAATGCCCATCGTCAGCCCGCCATGGATCTGACCTTCGACGATCATCGGGTTGATGATGACGCCACAGTCGTCGACGGCAATGAATTTGCGAATCTTCACGTCACCGGTGCCACGGTCGATGTCGACAACACAGATGTATGCGCCAAATGGGAAGGTCAGATTGGGCGGATCGTAGTAGGTGACGTGTTCCAGCCCCGGTTCGACGCTGATCGGGTAGTTCGTGTAGGCGGCGAAGGCGACCTCGGTCATGGTTGCCGATCGTTCCGGTGATCCTTTGACCCGGAAGGCATAGTCTTCCCACTCGAGGTCCTCCGGCTGGCACTCCAACATGTGGGCGGCGATGTGGCTGGCTTTCTCACGGATAGCCCGGGCTGCTTCCGCTGTCGCTGCGCCAGCCACCGGCGTGCTCCGGCTGGCATAGGTGCCGAGGCCGTATGGCGCGGTGTCGGTGTCGCCGTGTTCGACGGTGATATTTTCGACCGGGAGGCCAAGCTCTTCAGCGACAATCTGGGCGAAGGTCGTCTCGTGTCCCTGGCCCTGGGTTTTGACGCCGATGCGGACGATGGCTGAGCCGGTGGGGTGGATCCTGATCTCACAGCTATCGAACATCTTGATGCCCAGAATATCGAAGGTATCGGATGGTCCCGCGCCAAGCCCTTCGGTAAAGGTTGAGATGCCGATGCCCATCAACTCGCCGTTAACTCGCTTTTCAGCCTGTTCAGCCAGCAACTCTTGATAGCCGGCCAGGTCAAGCGCTTTCTGGAAGGTGTGCGGGTAGTTGCCACTGTCGTAGTTCCAGCCGGTTGGCGTCGTGTAGGGGAATTGCTCGGGCTGGATGAAATTCTTCATTCGCAATTCAGCCGGGTCCATCTCGAGTTCGTCAGAGAGAATGTCCACCATGCGTTCGATCATATGGACCGCTTCAGTGATCCGGAAGGAACAGCGGTAGGCGACGCCGCCTGGCGGTTTGTTGGTGTAGACGCCCTGCACGTTGAAGTGGGCAGCATCGAAGTCGTAGGAGCCGGTGCCGATGCTGTAGAGACCTGCCGGGAATTTCGATGGGTTGGCGGCTGCGTCGGCTGCACCGTGATCGGCCAGTGTCTTGACCCTCAATCCTTTGATCTGGCCATCTTTCGTGGCCGCCAGCTCGGCGTCAATATGGTAATCGCGAGCAAATGAGTCGGCCTGCAGGTTTTCAGAGCGGTCTTCGATCCACTTGACCGGACGCCCGGTTGTCAGGGTGGCGACTGCGGCGATGACGTAGCCGGGATAGACCGGCACCTTGCCGCCAAATCCGCCGCCGATGTCCGGTGAGATAATCCGCAACTTGTGTTCCGGTATGCCACTGACCAGGCTGAAGACGGTCCGGTGAGCGTGCGGCGCCTGGCTGGTCATATAGATCGTCATCTTCTCGTTGATGGCGTCCCAGCTTGCGACGCAGCCACAGGTTTCAATTGAAGAGACATGGATGCGCGGGATGTACATCTTTTCTGATACAACGATGTCCGCTGTCTCAAAGGCAGCGTCAGCCTTCGCTTTGTCGCCGGCTTCCCAGGTCCAGATATGGTTGGTCCCGGTCTCTTTGTCCGGCCGGACCAGCGGCGATTCCGGCTCCAGGGCTTTGAACGGATCGACCACCGCCTCAAGCGGTTCGTACTCTACCTCGACGGCGAAAACACCATCCTCAGCGGCAGCCCGGGTTTCGGCAATTACCGCCGCTACTTCCTGAGCGAAGTAGACGACCCGGTCCGTCGGCAGCACCATCTGGGTATCGCTCATCAGGGTCGGCATCCAGTGCAGGCCAGCAGCCTCCAGGTCCGCGCCGGTGATCACCGCTAGCACCCCGTCGATGTCCAGCGCTTTCGACGTATCAATGTTCAGGATGTTGGCGTGGGCATAGGGGCTGCGGACGATCGACATATAGAGCATGCCGGGCAGTTTGACATCGTCGACATAATTGCCCTTGCCATGCAGAAAGCGCGGGTCTTCCTTTCTCTTTACACTATGACCGATGCCTCGGATTGGAGTCTCTGTGCTCATTAATTATTCCTCACTACTTTGTTAATGCCGGGGAATCGGGAAGCCGGGAACCGGGAAGATGGGAACCGTAAAGAATCGTAACCGCGTTCATTGCGACGAATCCCGGTTCCCGA
>CAZNYB010000076.1:0-19362 GCA_964577155.1 uncultured Thermomicrobiales bacterium
GTATGATGATCCTGGTGGCGATCTTCCGGCGCACCGGGATCTTCGGTCATATCGGGTTCTCGGTCGCCAAGTGGACCGGCGGCCGGGTTGTGCCGATGATGGTAGTGCTGGCAATCATCACCGCCGTTGCCTCAGCTTTTCTCGACAATGTCACGACCATCCTGCTGGTCGTTCCGGTTACGATCGCGCTCTGTGACCTGCTGGACCTACCCGCCAAGCCATTTCTCATCTCTCAGATCATTGCCAGCAACATCGGTGGCGCGGCAACACTGATCGGTGATCCGCCAAACATCTTGATCGGCAGCGCGACCAGCCTGACGTTTCTCGATTTCATGATCAACCTGGGACCGATCATCATTGTTATCATGGCGGTTGTCCTCGGTGTTTTCGTCCTCTATTTTCGCCGGATGGAAGAACCGGACGAAGAACATCGCAATGAAGTGATTGCATCGGCCGCCAGCCAGCGGATCGACGACTACCCGCTTCTCTACAAATGTCTGGCAGTCCTCGGTTTCACTCTGGTTGGCTTTTTGCTTCACGGCGCATTGCACCTGGAGGCAGCTACCGTCGCTCTGGCCGGCGCGGCGGCGCTCCTGCTGGTCAGCCGGGTCGACATCCACCACGTCGTCAATGAAGTCGAGTGGCCAACGATATTTTTCTTTGCCGGATTGTTCGTACTCGTCGGCGGCATCGAGCACGCCGGTATTCTTGATGAGATCGCGATTCAGGTCGTCGACTGGACCGGCGGCGATGTGACCATCACCGTCCTGGCATTGCTCTGGCTGGCAGCGCTGCTATCAATGGTTGTGGACAATATTCCTGCCGTCACCACGCTCATACCGCTGACTTTCGCGGTTGCTCGGGGGTTGTTTCCGGAGCTCGAAGGACTTTCAGATGCTGAGTTTGCCCTGCACCCGCTGGTCGTCCCGTTCTGGTGGGCGCTGGCGCTGGGTGCTGACCTGGGAGGCAATGGCACCCTGGTCGGAGCATCAGCAAATGTCGTTGGAGCGGGCATGTCGGAGCGGCATGGCGAGAAAATCAGCTTCATGGAATTTACAAAATACGGCATGCCGATCACCATACTGACCTTGATCATGGCAACGATCTATGTGTATCTGGTTTACCTCGTTTGAGTTTTCCACTGGGATAGCAAGTTTCGCACACGCATCGTTCGAACATTGCAGGCATGTTCTGGGTTGCCGGAACGAGCCTGAGCCAGGAAACACAGTCAGTCAATTTCCAGTAATTCCCCAGACTGAACCTGGCGTTGACCACTAACTCCAACGCAACATTGTTGCCTGAAGCCCTTGACATGTATGCGACAACCAGCCTACAATCAGAACAGAATTAGAACATTTGTTCTATTTGTACGTTCAGCCGGGGGTAGCTCATGGATACGAGCACAAGTCGACCGACCTGGATCATTCACGCGGATCTGGACGCCTTTTTCGCGTCGCTAGTGGTGCTCCGACAACCGGAGCTGGCTGGAAAGCCGGTCATCGTCGGTGGATCACCGGACGGGCGCGGCGTTGTCACCTCTGCTACTTACGAAGCCCGGCTATTCGGTGTACGGTCGGCAATGCCGGCTGCTCAGGCAGCCAGGCTCTGCCCTGAGGCGATCTTCGTCCGGACTCCCGGTGAGGATATCCGAGAGTATGCAAACCGATTCCGGGATATTCTGCGCCAGTTCTCACCACTCGTGGAAGTAGTCAGCGTTGACGAAGCCTACCTTGACGCGAGCCATTCGGACCGTCTTTACGGAGGCGCAATTCAGCTCGGGCAACAACTCAAACAACGGGTCAAAGATGATCTCGGGTTGGTCGTGTCGCTCGGCATCGCTTCGAACCGGCTCGTGGCAAAGATCGCATCCGACCTTGGCAAGCCCGATGGATTCACCGTCGTTCCCCAGGGACAGGAGGAGATGACCCTTGCACCACTCTCAGTGGACTGGCTTCCAGGCATTGGACCCAAAGCATGCGTCAAACTCCACAGCTACGGTATCCGGACCCTGGGAGATCTCGCCAGAGCGCCTGAATCAGTGCTCTTCCAGATCGCCGGTCGAAATGCGGGCACATTGCGAAAACGAGCGCGAGGTGAATATTCCTGGTCGCTCTCCAGCGACCGTGGCGCACGTAAGTCAGTTGGTCACGAACGCACCTTTTTCGAAGATCTCAACGGTATCGAACATCTCCGCAAGCCGCTCTACAACCTGTGTGAACGCACCGGCGCTGAATTACGACAGTCGGGGTTGGTCGCGACAACTGTCTCATTGAAATTGCGCTACAACGATTTTACAACGCTCACCAGGCAACAATCGCTTGCCGACCCCACAGACGCTCACCAGGAACTTTATGATGTCGCCATCTCGCTGTTGCGGAAACTGCTAGCACAACGATCGTCTCCGGTTCGGCTGATCGGTGTCCGGGCTTCCGGGCTCCTGCCATTTCGCATGCAGCTCGGGCTATTCGATCATGGCCGGCAACGCACCCGGAACCTCAACCAGGCGCTGGACAATCTCGCCGACCGTCATGGAGGACCGATTCTTAAACCGGCATCTGTCGTGTTCGAACATGAAAGGAGGTAGCAAGATGGCACGGAATCCCGCTCATTCTAACTCGCGTCTCAAACCGAAATACCGGTGGGAATGCCGCTGCAGCAATCCGCCAATTTTGCTTGCCCGGTATGACCCTGACGGACATATTGAGATCAAAGTCCGCGACCGATTTTATTACCTGGCCTCCGGCTGTGTGCAAGCTACTTGCCCGAGATGCAATGCACAGCACATCCTTGATCTACGACATGGCGAGAGCGATCCTGCTCTACCAGCATACGAGCCGGACCCAACGACAGGTTGGGGCTGGTAACCCTCTTCTCCCCCTCCACCACAGCACCCGATGCTGACATTGTGAGAGCGCAAAAGCGCCAAGGATCCTGAACGGCATGGCTGCCTTTAACACCTGGCATGGTGACATGCAGTCGATACTCCGACAGAAAGGACGGCGTTTTCATGACGCAATCATGGCTGAATTCACTCGCCGAACAGTCGCTAGGCAATTTCGAAGCCACCCCATTGCTCGACCGTGATTTGTCCCGGCTGGCTATCCGGGCAAACATCGATCCAGCGAGTTCTCAAGAGTTGTACACGTTGCTGGCGGCGAAGATCGCGAGATTTGCTGAGCGGTTTCGGTACTGGAGACTTGATCCATGGCATTTTGATGATGTCACGCAGGAAACCTACCACGTCTTCACCCAAACAGTGCAACGCTGGAACGCCCGGGCCAGCGGACCCGATCCACGCGGCTATCTGTTCTACTTCTTCAGCGTGTTTCCGCTCTGGCTCTCGGACGCGGTCCAGCGCCTTATTGGCAGAAACCAGCCTTCAGCTCACCCGCTCCCGGAAGAATACGCGTTGGAGCCAGACCCCGTAGATTATGAAACAGACGCTGTGTCGAAGATCTATGTTGACGATATCTGCAACCAGCTTGATGACGACGAAGCAAGCCTCCTCCGACTGCGAGTATCCAATGAGCAATCGGTGACTGAAGCAGCCCGGCAGATTGGTCTATCCCGACGCACTGCCTACCGGCGTTGGGGCAATGTTCTCCTGCTAGGGCGTGACTTTTGCGAGGATGCCAGGGCGGCGAGTTGAACTCCGTCGAAGCAGGCGCCAAAAAGGCTACAATCCTGGATGGCTGGCATATAAGCGGAGAGAAGGAGTTGCCGGGTGCAGGTAATTGTTATCGGAGCAGGAGTCCTTGGGTCCTCCTTAGCCTGGCGACTGGCGCAATATGGATTGGATGTGACGCTCGTCGAGCGCGGCGAGCCAGCCTGGGGAACGACTGGCACGAGCTTCTCCTGGTACAACGCAAACCAGAAACGGCCTCGCGATTATTTTGACCTCAATGTCGCCGGAATGGAAGCCCACCGGCAACTCCGGGACGAGCTTGGCGAAGCGCCCTGGTATCACGAAGGTGGGAACGTCGTCTGGGAAACCGAGTCAGAGTGGCGGACGTCCGGCGACGAAGAAGGAGATCTCGAAACGATCATCCCGCAACTGCGAGCCTGGGACTACCCGGCTGAGTGGTTGACTCGCGAAGAAGTCAGCGACCTGGAACCCGAGCTTGCATTCCCTGACACAACTGAACGATTTGGCTATTTCCCGACCGAAGGCTGGATCGACGGACCGCTGTACGTCGCCGGAATGATCAAACTGGCAGCCTCAGTTGGTGTCAAGATACGGTATGCCGCGGAAGTGACCGTCATTGAAATGCAACGAGACGCCGTCACCGGCGTCCGCCTTGCGAATGGAGAACTCATCAGTGGCGAGCTCGTCGTCAACTGCGCCGGTCCCGGGGCGGATACCGTCGCGGCGCTGGCGGGCAGAACCTTGCCGCTCGCACCTACGCTCGGTTTCGTCACACGGGTGAGCGGTGTGCCGCCGGGCACGATCAATCGGGTGCTGCACACGCCGGTCATCCATATCCGGCCGGACGGCAACGGCCTGATCGCGCTTCACCACCATGACGCCGACGCCGGAATCGCCGCAGGTGACGCGCCGAATGTCTGGGCAGAGGAGCTGCTCAGCCGGTTCCGGCAGTATGTGCCGTCGGCGATCGACGCACGAGTGTCACGGTGGTCGGCAGTCTACCGGCCGATCCCGGCTGATGAACGCACCAGCGCCGGGCTGGTTGCATCGATTCCAGGCTATGCCGAGATCGTCAGTCACTCATCGATCACGATGGGCGCTATCCTGCCGCAACTCGTTGCCGATGAAATCGTCAACGGTGAACGGAGCCCGTTGCTGGAGCATTTTCGACCGGATCGTTTCTAACCGGTTTCGCCTAGATCATTGAAAAACGGTTCATTGATCTGGATTAGAAATTTACCGGAGTATGCAGTTATTCCAGTAGTGTGTCCTGGAGTATTGCTAACTGCGACGCTTGCACGCCGATGTGGGACAGATACTCGGTCCCCGTCCCGTACCGGCTATTGAGCACATCAATCGTGCGCTCCATCGCATCGGCATTTGCCAGGAGGATCGAACGGTTGACCTGGCGGCCGTCCTGCTCCTCAGCATCAGCCCAGCGCTCGAGATATGGAGTGACATAGACACCGCTCAATGCAAAATCTTCAACGATGATCTGATCGCTCACGCCGAGCGCGCGCAACAGCAACGCGCTCACCACACCGGTCCGGTCCTTGCCGAGAGAACAGTGAAAGACGATTGGATAGCCGTCCGCATGCGTAAGCGCGTCGAACACTGTTTTCAATCCTGGACCGGCTTCATCCAGAATATGAACATACAGGTCATACAGGTCGATATCCTCAGTCGAGGAAACAAGCGCCTGGTAATGCTCCTCACTGATCAACGGATGATGACGACGGTTGACGCCGTGTTCGTGAATGACGCTGATACCCTGGTTGTCAATCTCCGTCAGCGTCCGCAGGTCGATCGTCGTCCGGAGTCCGAGCTGTGCCATGCGGCCGACGTCCTCTTCAGTGATCCGCACCATGGCGTCACTGCGATAGATCGTGCGCCAGCGCACCGACCTGCCTGAGATCGTTGAATAGCCGCCAAGATCACGGAAATTCGGGCTGCCAACCAACCCAAGTGAGCGTTCAAACGTCGTTGTCACCAGTTCTCCTTCTGCAAGCTTGGACAGCACTCAACCTGTCCACCTATCGGACAGAAGGATACTGTAGCGCCGTCTGAAGGTTTATGCGTCACTCACAGCCTGGCGCGCGGCGGTTGCTCCAGCAATCCGGCCAAACACCGTCCCAGAGGTCAGACCGGTGCCACCCGGGTAATTGAAGTAGAACAATCCGCCAACCAGTTCACCAGCCGCGTGCAATCCTGGAATTGGCTCCAGCTCCGTGTCCAGCACCCGAGCGCTGGTGTCAATCCGCAAACCACCGAAGGTGAAGGTGATGCCGCAGGTAACGGCGTAGGCTTCGAACGGCGGCGTATCGATCGTGTTCGCCCAGTTGCTCTTTGGCACGTCCAGCCCGACCGTCCCGCGGCCGTCTTTCACCGCCGGATTGAACGGCACATCGGTCTGGACGGCGGCGTTATACTCCCGCACCGTCTGCAGGAATCGCTCCGAGTTGACATCGTCCATCCGCTCGGCGAGTTCTTCGAGCGAATCGGCGCTCACCTTGGTAATGCGCCGGATGCGGTACTCATCCCGCAGCCGGTCGGTCACCTTGGCGTCGTATACCTGCCAGGCAAACTGCTCCGGCTGCTCCAGGACGACACGTCCGTATTTCGCATAGGTGTAGCTGCGGATATCAGCGCCTTCGTCAACAAAGCGTTTCCCGTCGGCATTGACCATGATCCCCAGCGGGTAGCTGTGCTTCTGAAAGCTATCGCCGACGCTTAGGTCGCCGAACTCCGGCGCGTTGCGGTCCCAACCAACACTGTGGCAGCCGGACCAGTTGCCCCAGGGCATAGCCCCGACATCCAGCGCCATCTGGATACCGTCACCGGTGTTGAACCGGCTACCTCGGACCTTCGCCAGTTCCCAGCCCGGACCGAGATACCGCGTTCGCCACTCGGTATTCGCTTCAAAACCACCGCAGGCAAGTACGACGGCTTTGGCCCGGATCTCGCTGAATTCGCGGCCTTTCCTAATCTTGACGCCAAACACCTCGCCATTGTCTTCAATCAATCCGATCGCCCGTGTGCCGTAGTGAATGTCAACACCGTTCCGCTCCGCCGCCTTCGTCAGCGCCTCAACTAGTCCGGGTCCTCCACCCGACGCGATCAATGTCAGGCCACCCCAGAATTTGAACTTCCCATCCACCTGGTATGCCTGCCCACCATAGGATGGCACGAATCGCACCCGGTGCGAGGTGAGCCAGCGCATGGCCTCAAAACTGTCATTCACCAGAATCGGCAGCAGTTCCGGATCGGAACGATAGCCAGTCACCCGGTCCATATCAGCGAAGAACTGCTGAGCTGTGTAGATGCCGAAATCCGAGTTGCGTTTTTCCTCTTCGCTGATGTCCGGCACGATCTCCAGCAACTCGTCCAGGCTGTTGTAGACAAAACGCATCGCGCCAGCGGTAAAGCGGCTATTACCACCTCGCTCCTCATACGGCGCGCGTTCGAGGAGCGTTACTCGCGCGCCGTGTTCCCTGGCCGAAAGCGCCGCGCTGAACGCCGCATTCCCACCACCGACGACCACCACATCCGTCTCAAACTCCGCCATCTCCAGCACCAATCACGAACGATCGTTTGTATGCTGGTTATTCTAGCGCGGAGCGAAAACCTTCACCTTGAATCCCTGCCCGATTTAGCGAGGACAGGGATGTATCGAACCAAACCGAGAGGATGTTCGTGTTCCCACGCCCGAGATTCTCGGGTACAAGTCTGAGAGGATGGCCGCCTCAAATCGTCGCCTTTAAATTGTTGTTCACCCGGAAGAAGTTTGTCGGGTCGCACTTACGGCATAGGCGATCATCAGCAGTCGGAGACGATGAGCATACGGGACAGGTGTCGCAGCAGGTCGAGTCTGGCCTGATCAGCCCAGTGGATGTCTTCGATGATCAGCAAGACCGGCAGTTGCTCGGTGACGGTTGCCAGCGATAACTGTCAATGGTATTCCTTGATCAAATCACCTGCCACGAAATTGGTCGGCAGGTTAGTGCGCAAGACGTCGCCCGGTCGGCTTCGACTTCCAGAATGGGTTGCAGATGTTTTACCGTGAACCTGGTAGTAGTCCATTCGCCAGTCAAAAAACCGACACAATTAACTGAAACGGTGTATTGCAGGATACTCCGGAAACTAACTGCTATCGCTACTGTCGGAACCAGAGATTGATTGAATAGAGTTCCCGGGAGGCGGACATGCAAGCGGCACGAACATCAAGAAACCATCTCAACTGGCAGATTCCAGCTTTCATTTCGACACTCGTGCTTGCCATCAGCCTGGTGCTTGTGGTTCCAATCGTTCTGGATGCTCAGGTATCCATGGCGGCAAGATCCCAGAGCATCAGCCACACGCAGCCGGATCATGACAGGACCCTGGTCGAATTTGAACAGGGAGACATCCACTTTCCGTATGTCCTGGGCAGCCTTTGGGATAATGCTGGAACACCATCCACAGCTAGCACTGATTCGTAGACCGTGCAGTTATCGAGTTCCAGACCCATTGTTTATGATTCGACGCAGACAGAGGCTATCACAAACTACTACTGGATCTCATGTCACGATCACCAGGACGATCAGCAGCAGCCCAAACACCAGCCGGTAACCGACAAAGACGCTGGTAGAGCGACGTTGAAGAAATCGAATCAACCCGGCGATGGCCAGATAGCCAACGATCGCGGCGCTGAGCATCCCGGCGATAAAGATACCGATCTGGTCGGTTGGAAATCCATCACGCGCAAGATCAACCGCCTGCAGTAGTCCCGCGCCGAAGATCAGTGGAGCGCCAAGCAAAAACGAATATCGAGCGGCAGTCGCTCGATCCAGACCGGTGAAGAGCCCGGCCGAAATCGTGACCCCGGACCGTGAGACCCCAGGGATCAACGCCAGCGCCTGCATCACACCAATTGAGATCGAATGTCTCCAGCCAACCGATTCCAGATCAGAGCTGGCTGGCCTGGCGCTGGCAAGCCAGTCCGCCAGACCAAGAATGAGTCCGAACAGAATCAGGAAAAAGGCGATCCAGAGAATCGCGCTATCGGTCACCGGTTCGGTGTGAAAATACCGGTCGATGAGGCTTGCTGCGAAGATCCCAACGACGGCTGCCGGGATCATGCCGATGGCGATGAAAAAGCCAAGTTTCCCCATGGGATCGTTAAGTTGTTCCCGCCGCAACAGTGATTTCAGGCTCGACCAGGTACCATGTGCGATGTTCACGAGATCGCGCCAGAAATAGATGATGACAGCGACGAGTGTGCCGATGTGCACCGCGACATCGAAGGCAAGTCCAAATGGCTCCCAGTCGAACAACCAGGGAAAGATGATCAGGTGAGCGGAAGAGGATATCGGCAGAAACTCGGTCAGTCCCTGAACGATACCGAGCACAATGGCCCGGAATATCTCCACTACCCCGCAACCTCTTCAGACTTTCGCACTTCACGCCAGGAGAGGCTCTCCCGCCACCAGAAAACAAAACCGAGCAACGTCACCGGGAAGTAGAGCGCGGCGTGTACGATAACGGCATAGGAGAGAGCGATTTCGCTGGAGATCCCGAGCGCGCCGTTCAACACCAACAACACACCCCACTCGAACGGACCGACGTAACCTGGCGAGGAGGGAATGATCGTCGCCAGGTTCGCTACAGCGGTTACCATCAGCACCTCCGCCGGAGTCAGGCTGAGGTGAAACGCCTGGGCGACCATCAGATACATGGAAGCCTCAAGCAGCCAGGCAAGGATCGACGTCAGACTGACGCTCAGCAGGTCCTGTTTGCGCCGCATGATCCCCAGTCCGACGATGAACGATGCGGCCATGTGTTCAACACGACCGCCGATCCGCACCGGCAGCAGGTCGATCAACCAGGTGAGCAAACGGTCCCGCAAACCAGGCATAAATACGACAATGAGTAAACCTGTTGTGACGAAAGCGAAGAGTGACCCGGCCAGGAATGCAACATTGCGGAGATCATTGGTGAATGCGACGAAGAACGAGGCGATCAGGACAAAGAGTAGCATCGTCATGCCATCGAAGATCCGCTCGACGGCGATGGTGGCCAGGGATGATGACTTGCGTACTTTGAATCGTGCCGACAGCGCATAGGAGCGCACGAACTCACCGGCACGCAGCGGCAGGATATTGTTCGCCATATAACCGATGACAACGGTGGGGAAGAGCTGCAACGGCGGTATACGCTGGACGGAACGAAGGAGGTAGTCCCAGCGCACAGCCCTGACGGCGACACCGACAAAGTAGGCGATCATGGCAGGAATCAGCCAGATATAGTCCGCTGACTGCAACGACTCCCATATTTGCTGGAAATCCTGACCTCGGAAGGCCAGAAAGAGGAAGAGCAGACTAACACCGACGCCTACCCAGACACGCCACGAACGCATTGTTTTTCAACTTCTCCAAGCGTTGTCTGGCCAGGTAGCCCGGTTAATCACCATACCCGTAAGGCGACCTTGAAAATCAGGTGATTTCCACCGACAAATCGCCGAAAAGGATACCACCCATCAAAATGCGGTCCACCGCCCAAAGGGTACGAATCGCCTGTCAGTTGCTCCAGACCTGATCGAACAACCGCAGGTAGTTTTCGCCCAGAAATCCGGCAACATCCGTTTCACTGTAACGGCGGGCTTGCAACCGGTCGATGATGTTGACGATCTGCGGGTAATACTCGAAGCCATCAAGCCCGCGTTGCGGCGACCTGGAATCCCCGGTCACGTATTTCGCATACCGCGCGCCGATATCTGGCGAATCTGGCATGCCCCAGGGGTCGGCCGGATGATCCGGGTAGGTGCCCAGCGACATGTCGGTGCCAAAGCCAACCTGATCGGTGTTGCCCGCTAACTCACAGACATGGTCGATATGGTCGATGAAATCGTCAATCGATGGCTGGGTTGTCTCGTCCGGCTTGAGCACGAGCGGTCCCCAGGGAGCGAGGCCGATGATGCCATCCCGTGCCAGGCAGGCTTTGATCTGCTCATCATCGATGTTGCGTGGGTTCGGCACGATGGCGTCACAGTTCGAATGGCTGTAGATGCAGGGGTCGGCACTGCGGTCGATGATCTCCAGCGCCGACCGCTTACCGGTGTGGGTGCAGTCGAGGAGGATTCCAACCCGGTTGCACTCGTCGACGACCAGTTCGCCGAACCGGCTCAAACCATTATCGGTCCTGTCGAGCAAACCGTCACAGATGCGATTGGTCGAGTTATAGGCCAGCAGCATGATCCGCAACCCAAGTCGCTGGAAGGCTTCAACCCGGTGGAGTTTGTCACCGATGAAATCCCCACCCTGGGCGGCGATGATAAAGGCGGCTTTTCCTTCCGCTTTCGCCCGCCGGATATCGTCGGCGGTAAAGGCAACGATGAGATTGTCGTACTGCCTGGCGATCAGGTGCCAGTACATGCCCTCTTCGAGCGCTTTCTCGACATCGGCATGTGGATCCCAGGCTGTCACCGCGTATGCGGTCACCCCGTGCCGGTGGGCGATGTCATACTCGCCATCCGGCCATGCCTGCATGCAGGAATCAATGAAGATGAAGGGGTGATCCTCCTCCAGCACCGGATGAAACCCATTGATCTCGCTCTTATCCACCGTCGTCCCCACCTGATGCCCCCGTCTTCTCGCCATTATAACGTTCCATTTCCAACGAGCCCCGGTTGAATCCTTCAACCATTTGGCTTGTACGTCTGCCATTTTAAACACTGAAACCGACTCAAAGGCCGGCTCCGACCACACCAGCGAACAGTATGCGGGTGATAATAACGCATTGTACGTCCAGATATACCCACTAGAAATTGTACGTATACTTCCTCAGTTTCAGTGACCGAAACTGATCTCAGCGATCGAAACCTTAGCATTGCCTCAAACAACGGTGATGCTAGCATATTAAGGGGAGATTGAGGTCTAGATGCGAATTGAGCAACAACATACCCTACCTATCGCCTGCAATCTAAGCGCCATACCTCCGGAGCAGCGTAACCGCTATCAGGAGTTGCGTGACCTGTTGCAGGAGAAAGCTTTGCAAGTTGACGAACTGCCGGACGGCTACGCCTTCAAATTTCTTGCCGGCACTGTCTCCGTGATTGATCTGGCGGAGTTCATCACGATGGAGCGGCTCTGCTGCCCGTTCATAGACTTCTCGCTCCAATTTCCGGCCGGCAACAGCCCGATCACACTGCTTCTTAGCGGCGAAGGTGGCGTCAAAGATGTGCTGCAAGCGGAGCTTGAAATCGAATGAACTGCGTCGCTGTTTGAAAATCACCTCTGCGATGCTAATCCTGGCAGACAAGTACCCAGTTGGCATGAGCTAGTCAGCGACGGAAAGTTTGGAATACGTGGCTCTCCGTCCAGGCGTAGATGACTCCAGGCCACACTTTTCGGAACCTGCTCAGATTGCGCGGTCTTTCGCTGTGAAAAGATTCGCCAACTCGCCCGAGGAGCAAACATTCCATTTTCCGGCAGTGCGCCTAGACAACCTAGCTCGCGAATGAAACATCAATCGGTCATGTTCGATGTTAGACGGATTGTTGTCAACGGGAATACGATGCCACTAGCCTCATCGACGCTTTGGGACGACTTGCGGTAGATCACTTAGGTCACCAGGAAATTTTTCGGATTTGATACCTGTCTGTGACCTTTCTCACATCTGCCAAGCATATATCGTGATAAATTTCACAATACAAGGATCAGTCGTTTGGACGGTACAAGTACGTCTCCACTGCTGAACCAAAACAGATGCCAGGAGCTATTGGTGAACGCTACAACCAAATTCTTTCGAGAGGAGAATGAGATGACTCGCAGGGGTACGTATATACTGACGGTCATTGCGGTATTGCTCTATGTCGGACTGACATGGATTTTCGCCGACGGCCTGTTTTCACTGAACAATTTGTGGAACTCGGAGGCTATCGCTGAGTCCAGCCTGTTTACCTATGTCTTTGTCGTCCTTATTGTCGCTGCAGGACTCATTCAGGCACGTTCGCTGCCTGAGGGTGGTGTCGTGACCAAACCCGCCAGAGACACAGGCACTGGTCAATTGGACGATCCAGCAGCCTGGAAGTTGCTGCTTGGCAATGTGTATTTCGCCCTCTTCTGGCTACCGATTCGCCTGTTCATCGGCCGCGAGTGGCTCGCTGCCGGAGAGCACAAAGTGCGAGACGATGCCTGGATGGATGGCGGCGTTGCCCTGCAAGGCTACTGGGAACGCATTGTGGCTGTTCCGGATGAAGGACGTCCAGCTATAACCTACAGCTGGTATCGCGATTTCATTCAGTACATGCTCGATAACGGCTGGTACACCTGGTTTGCCAAGATAGTGGCGGTCGGTGAAGTGCTTATAGGGGTCGCGCTGATTATCGGCATCCTGGTTGGCATCGTCGCGTTCTTCGGCACTTTCATGAACTTCAATTTCATGCTTGCAGGCACAGCCAGCACGAATCCGGTGCTCTTCGGATTTAGCGTCTTCCTGATCCTGGCCTGGAAAGTCGCCGGGTACTGGGGAGTCGATCGTTATCTACTACCGCTGATTGGCACCCCCTGGAAGATGGGATCGCTCTTCAAACAAAATGAGTCGTCACAGGACGCCGCACCGTCGCCGGCCTGACGAGCTATTGTCACCTGACGACCGAAACACGGGCTTCGGACCAACGTCTGAAGCCCGTTTCGTTTGTCAGCGATTCACCAGTTTATGACTACTCTTGATCTGACCGCTCGCATTAATCACATACCACGTCAACCGGTGCACCAACATCATGAAGACCACAGCTTAAATCTATTCCAGTAGCCGATATTTCTCATGCCGCAAGTAGACCACGTTGAGCGGTATCTCGGGGACGATGTTCTCGACGACCGCGCCGACGATGCTACCGAACTGGTCCTCAATAATCCGCTCGAGTTGCTTGTCCAGGGTAATAGCGGCGTTGAAGACGGCGGTCAACTCGATCTCTTCATCCTCAGGCGGCACACCCTTGTCAGATAGCACCCACATATCACCGGTGCCATCATCGAAAGAGTAGATCGCGTACTGGTCGAGAACAGGTAGCTGGTATACCGTGCCGACCTCACCAATCAGGACGACAGTCTGCCCATCATAAAAATCCTGATCGGCTTTGAGATCCTGAATAGCCACATTGTCAGTGGTATCTCCGTTTTTGCCACGCTGGCTGAGTATGATTCCGGCTGTAACAACTATCGCCAGGATGGCGATTACACCAACAAATAAAAACAGCGGTTGCTTCCAGAATGGCGGCTGGTCATCATCGGTGACTTCTATCCATTCGTGAGCCATGCTGACAATAACATCCTTTGTTCGAAGGGAAGATACACGTCAGTATTGATTGTAGACGCTATTGGAGGTCTACAAGGTGATCAATAGATTTGAACGCAGGGTGTCTCAGGTCGTTGGAGATAGCCAGCCCTGGTGAGTCGTCACCCCTGGATCAGGCAGATCATAGATCCACGGGTATCGGAAATATGAATCAAACAACGGTCGCAGGTCGACGCCACTGTTCGATTGCCAGAGATAGAGCAGATCCCAGGCGGTGACAACACCGAACCGGAACTGATCGTAGAGCGATCGCATCGCTGCCCAGAACGCATCCCAACCCATAGCTTCGAGAACAGCGTAGTAGAGCCGCGCGCCTTGCTCATACACCGCATAGTAGAAACCGGGATCACTGTGGCCAAGCTCATAGACGGTGAGATCCAGCGGAAACTGGAAGCCGCCTGCAGGCACCGGCGGGATCTCGGTGAATCCCGTCGGCATACCCCGTTCGAAGAATTCCGCGCCGCCTTCATCAATCCAGCCGTCTCGCATCGTCCGGTTTCCGATAATCCCGTAGAGCCACTCGTGGGCAACTTCATGGTAGATCAACCGGTCCAGCGGATTGTAGACCGGGTTGATGTAGATCAGATTGGCAAATTCGATGCCACCTGGCATGGAAGGACCGGCGTCGGCGATTCGCAGGGTCGGGTAGGGGTACGGACCCAGCAGGGCTGTCATCTGATCCAATGCATCGGCGGCAACGGAGATGATGTAATCGGCATTGTCGCTAGATACCGCGGTGCTCCAGTAGTACTCGATCAGGACGCCACTCTGACTGTAGCCGCTCTTTCGCAAGTAGCTGCGTGAGAGTATCAGATCGAAATCGCGAATCTGCTCACCATGCATCAGGTACCGGACCCTGCCATCGGCAAGATCCTCCCGACCGGTTATCTCGCCGGAGTGCGCGAAATCAATCCCCGGCTCAATATCGAGCGTGACATCGAAGGTCGCCACCCGGGTAAACGAAGGATCAAACGTCTCACTGTTCGGGTGATCGGTTGAAATCAGCGGCGCCCAGTACCCAAGCCGGAGGATGCCGGAATCGAGCGACGTGTACCCCCAGCCCGAAGCCTCAAAGCCGACGCTGAGGTGGAACTGCATGCCGATCTCTAGTCCACCTGTGCCGGTGGGATCGACCGGCACCACGTAGGTGAAACCGTTGTTGATCGTCACCTGTTCAATGGACTGGCCATTGACGGTGATCTGATCCATGCTGAAGAAGCCATAGGCAGCCGGGACGACCTGAAAAAAGAGTTGTGCCGGTCGACCGTCGCGAAACTCAGGAATTGACACCACCTGTTCAGCCTGCACGAAGCCGCTGTCGACATTGATTTCAGTGATGTGGATATCGTAGCTGGCGTCGACATCCGGCAAGCCCAACAACTGATCAGCTGGCAATTCCCGAACCGGAATCCAGGGAGTAGCGGTTGCTTCCGGGGCTGGCTGCGGAAGCGGCGGAACAGTCGCGTCCTGTGCTGGTTGTGGTTCTGCAGGAGACCCTGACTCGACTGTGGCTGCAGCAGATGGCGTTGACGGGGTTTCAGGTGTCGCGGTAGCGCTTGCATCCGGCTGGGCGGGCACTGAAGTGCTGGTTGCGGAAATGGTGTTCGTAGCAGCTACCCCGGCAGGAGTAGACGCCAGTTCTTCAGTTGACGGCTCGGTGACGGCACTGTCCCCTGCCGAGCTACATGTCGCTGCCGTCGCCAGAACAATGATTGCAATTAGCAGAGTGCTGGACAACCGGTTCACACACAGTCCTTGCCTGACACGGGGCGTGACGCGCAGTTGCTCCACCCGCTACGCCTGACAATCCGAAACCTGTGGCAACGGTACCACGACGCTCCTGCAACGCTTTCGTTGAAGTTCCCGTTGCGCTGACGAACAAAGCCCGGACTCGTGTGTGCCTCAGGAAAACTCTATGTTATGAACCTGCTCCATTGCCCCGGCCAGGAACTTTTCACGAAGCTCAACATCCGATATCTGAGGGTATGTGGCGTTAATCTCGGCTCGGGCTGCTTCAAAATGATCCCGTGCCCGGTCCGGCTGGTCAGTAAGCCGCAAGAGTTGACCTACCTCCGCGTGCAACTGGTAGACGAGGATTCGAGGTCCATTCTCCAGCGCACCGGTCAACGCAGCCTGAAACATCTCGAGCGACTCCTCATAATGCCCTATCTTCATCAGCACACGACTGCGGAATTGCGCGAGGATCGGGATATCCGCCGCGCTGGTCAGATCGACAGCTGTGTCATAAAGGTAGTCCACGACTTCCAACGCCTGGTCCAGATGACCGGTTGCCAGCGCAAGCTCTGCCCGGCTAAGCATGATCCGGCGGTTACTGATGCTCATTGACGGAAATCGATCCGGCGCGGTGGCCAGTATTTCTGCTGCCCTGGCAATCTGGTTGTGCTGAATCAACTCAGATGACAGCTTACCGATACCCATATACGTAAAAAAGGTTGAGCCACTTTCGAGAGCCAGGGCATACGCTTTTTCGTATTCGGAATAGCCTGCTACCCGGTCAAAAAACGAACTGAAAATAAACCCGAAGGTAAAATGTCCGATACATTCCCACTCGCGATGGTTAATCTCTTTTGCAATCTCCAGACCTTCTCGGGCGAACTCTAACCCGTTGCCGTAAATTCCATGCCACATCGAGGTCATGCCAAGCATCTGCAGGGCGTATGACTCACCCGACCGCCAGTTAACTGATCGGGCGAGTTCTACCGACCGTTCTGCAGAGGCAATCGCCTCTTCGACAGTGAAGTCTCGGGCGGCAACGACGGTTTCGGACGGATAGCCGCCTCCGGCAAACGCGATGCCAGCCAGGGTGGAAGAGAGCCGGATTGGATCGTCCAGTTCTTCAAATAGTTCTGCTGCCTGTCGCCAGTAGGAGAGCATCTGGTTCGCGTCACCTGCAATGTCCTCAATTGCACCAAGAACATCAAGCGTTTCAGCCAGACCACGCCGGTTACCGGAAGCCCGGTAGATCTCCATCGCTTGAGCGAGATGCTCACGAGCTTGATCGATCTGTTCGACATTTGAATACCAGTTTCCCAGCCTGCCAAGCGCCTGGGCGACGCATTCGGGATCGGCGTTTCGTTGTGCACTTTCCAGGGCGTTTGCATACCATTTGCCTGCCCGCTGGTAATCGATACCTTCCCATGACTCTCCAGTATCGAGCAGAATTTTCCATTCGAACTGGCGGTCGCTGGCAGTTTGCAGACTGTCAAGCGCATGCTGAAAATCCAATCGGGCTGCCGCATACCGACCGATGGTCCGCAGTGCGATTCCCCGCTGGTGGTAGACATGGACGACCGGAAGCTCGAAGCTCAATCGTTCAGCAACATTAATAGCATTTGAATAATATTCGACGGCTTCGTCCGGCGCGAAGAGCGCCGCCGCCCGATCACCAGCCTGAACCAGGTAACCAACTGCGCGCTGGTCTCCAGCTTCATTAAAGTGCCGGCTCAGCAACGCCAGTTGCTGTCCATCAAGCTGGCTCCCGTAACGATGTTCTAGCGTCTCACCGATATGCCGGTGCATCCTCCGGCGACGACGCCGGAGAATCGATTGGTACACCGTCTCCCAGGTTAGCGCATGGTGAAAGACGTACTCTTGCCGTGAATCAGGGTCGACCAGGCGAATCAGCATGGCCAGCCGAAGTTCGTCGAGGTGCTGATCAAGCTGCTCAGTGTCGTCCGATACAGCAGCGAGATCTGGGTAGGCAAAGGACATGCCGATGACCGCTGCCAGTTGGAGAGTCTGCCTTGACCCGGCGCTCAACCTATCCACTCGTCCCTGGATAAGGGTTTGAATCGAGTCCGGAATCATGAACGACGTCAGATCTGCATCTGGAGCGACCGTCCAGCATACGCCGTCTTCAGTTGTTGACTGGACGACCAGTTGTTGTTCCAGCAGAGATCTCACCAGCTCCTCGGCGAACAAAGGATTTCCGCCTACTCGCCTGATAATCTCTTCGCGGAAATGTTCTGGAAACTGCGCGCCATCAAGCAATCGATCAAACAGCACTCCGGAATCCTGGCCTGCAAGCGGACCAAGCTCGACCGATGAATAGTGCGCTGGCAATCGATCAGCGAGCTGCTGGTGCAGCGACCAGGCTGGCGTATCCCGATCCGGCCTGAATGCAAAGACGACAAGCAACGGCAGGTCAGCGACACGTTCGAGGAGTGGCTCGATCAGTTCAGCAGATGCCGGATCAGCGCAATGGAAATCGTCGAGAACGTAGATACCCTGACCATATACTCCAATCCACATGCGCCAGAGCCATTCCACCAGATCGATAAGCAGGCGCCGAAATTCGTCGCCGCTGCCGATGGCAGGTTGCCCGGTTTCCTGAGTTTGCTCTACGCCGAAAGCTTTGTCGCCAGTTGCCGCGCGAGCAAACAACTGTGAAATGGCAACGATAGCGCGTTCCTGTTCGGCAGCTGGCACGTCTTCAAATACACGTGCAACAGCCAACTTGAGATCCTGGAGCTGTTCGCCTTCGTGAACATTCAACCCGCCCGAGAGCCAGTGCCGGAAGACGACATACGGCACATTTGATTCGAACGACAACAGCCTGTTTTCAATCCATGATGAACCATTCTGGTCAGCTCGGGGCTGGATCCAATCACGTTGCAAATCTTGTAACAACCGGCTCTTGCCCAGCCCGGCTTCACCGATGATCGATACAACGCCTCCTTGACCTTCGTAGAGCCTTGAAAGGGTTCCAGCCAGAAATTCCCGTTCCCGTTCCCGTCCCAATGTCGGCACACTCAGATCACTGTTCCCGCGATATCGCCCAGGCATGGCAGTCCGGCCAAGGACCCGGTAAGAGGCAACCGGCTCGTCTTTGCCTTTTACCTCAAGCTCGCCGAGCGGCTCGAAATCAAAAAACGGCGCGGCAAGCCGATAGGTTGTCGCCGCCACCTGAATCGTTCCCGGAGCTGCGGTTTGTTCCATGCGGGCTGCGATATTCACCGCATCACCCATCGCCGTGTATTCGAATGTTTGCGTCGTTCCGAACTCTCCGACGATCACCTGACCGGTGTTGATGCCAATTCGAACATTGAAATCCTGGCCATAATCCTCTCGAATCTCCTCCCGGAATTCCTGGAGACCATCCAGGATCGTCAACCCGGCAAGAATCGCGCGCTGCGGATCGTCTTCGTGGGCGATGGGAGCGCCAAAGAAGGCCAGCACGGCATCGCCCATCAGTCGAGCAACGGTGCCACCGTACCGTTCTACCGGTTCGATCAGGAGCGGAAAGACCTCAGCGATGATTTCAGCCCACTCTTCAGGATCGAGGTGACTGGCTAACGCCGTGGAGCCGGTTACATCGCAAAAGAGAACAGTGACGATGCGGCGTTCTTCCATCGTGGCTATCT
>CAZNYB010000077.1:0-19260 GCA_964577155.1 uncultured Thermomicrobiales bacterium
TCGCTTCGGAACATTGTGGAGGTTATGCATGCCTGCCGAGCAAACTGTGGAAGTCATTGTTTACCGAATAACCGGCCGTCAGGGGATAATCGATATTCCTCACCGCTACTGTGAAGAGTGCGATCTCACAGTCCAGATGGCTACCAAAGCGATCGACGAGCTAGGTGATCCTGCCGTGAAACTGACGGTAAAACCGTGGATGCTCTACTTTTGGAAACCGCTGCTGCGTGGCGGCTGGCATGCGCCGGTGTTGACAATCAATGGTGAGATTTTCAGCCAGGGCGTCGTTCCTCAGCTTGATGAATTGAAGACAGCCATTCGAAAAGCGTTGACGAAAAACACAACACGGTCTGAAGTCGCCCGGCATCCGTCATGACCCGTCCGTCGCTTATCTCGGCTGTCATTCCTACCTACAATGAAGCTGCGGTCATAGAGCAGACCATCCGGCAGTTTGACGATCTTGCCGGCAACTGGGAGATTCTCATCGCTGATTCAGGCAGTGGTGACAGGACTGTCGCGCTCGCGTCACAATTCGATACAGTAGTAGTTGACGCGCCGGAAGGACGCGGACTCGGGATGAATGCGGGTGCGAAGGTCGCAACTGGTGATATCTTGCTGTTTTTGCACGCCGATACCCTGTTGCCGGAGGACGCACACAGCCTTATCGTCAATGCTCTTGCAGACCCGCGAACGTCAGCGACAGCGTTCCAGTTGCGGATGGATCGGCCAGAACTGCGTTTTCGTCTGTTGAGCACGGTCAGCAAGATTCGCTTCTATATTCAACGAACATTTTTCGGCGATCAGGCGATTGCGGTGCGTCGTGCTGATTTCGAGCGACTAGGTGGATACCGGGAGCCGTTCTTAATGGAAGATGTCGATCTTTCGAAACGGCTGCGGAGGACAGGAAGGTTGAAGATGCTTCCAGCCGAGGTAACAACGTCCGCCAGGCGGTTTGAGCGGTATGGCGTCTTCCGGACGCTCACGATGATGACGGTGTTTCAGCTGCTCTATGCGGTCGGAGTTTCAGCCTCCGCGCTGGCTTTCTCCTACAAACATGTCCGGCAAACGAAAGACCAGCCAGATGTGCCCGCTCAACCACTGGAGACGCTCCGGTTCGAGGATGAAAACGGACATCAGGTTCGCCTGGCAGATCTTCGAGGCGCGCCCGTTCTCATGGTGTTCTTGCGCTGGCTTGGCTGACTGGCCTGCCTGGAACATCTCGCGCAGTTGCGTGAGCGTCAACTGGAGCTGGATGCGCTCGATGTACAAGTTTACGCGGTAACGTTTGAATCGCGGTCGCGAATACGAGCGTTTCAACAACATACGGTTATCGGATACCCGTTGCTGCGAGATCCCGGTCGTGCCGGGTACAAAGCATTCGGTATTGAGCGTCGTCAACTCCATCACATCTGGGCGCCAGGCACGATCTGGTTCTATACGCGTGAGTTGCTGCGCGGGAAACTCCCCCGGCTGAGTAATTCAGATCCTTACCAGCTAGGCGGTGACGTGATCTTGCGTTCCGATCTCTCAGGTGGCTGGGTCTACCGTAGCAAACACCCGGCAGATCGCCCGGAGGTAGATAGCATTCTCAGGAAGATCGATTCAAACTGAGTTCGTCATCTAACCAGTCAAAGACACGCTGATCGCGCAACCCGAGGGCCATCGGCTCACAGTGCAGGTCCGCGCCCTCATCGGCGGTGAAGTTGATGAGCGTCTTTCGACCGGGCAGTCTGGCATAGAGTTGTTCGGATTGCCCTGGCCAGAATTGCTCGCCTTCCGGGCTGGTGACCAGCATCGGGCAACCGATTTTCTCAATAGTTGCGTCATCCAGCCGGTAGGCTTCGGTCTTTTTATAGGCTTCGAACGGCGATTCGGTGCCGTAGGGCCGCATTCGGAAGACCAGTGTCGCCCACTGATCGGGCTGATTGTCTCTGGTCCAGAACATCGCGGCATCAAAATCGTCCTTGTTGCCTGAATCGAGCAGCTGTCGCAGCTCATCCGGCAGGTGGGCCAGCCAGGAGCTGGCAACGTCGACAACTCCGGGGTCAGCCACAGCAGCCGCAAGGCGGTGTTCGAATGCAGCGGATCGCGGCACCCAGTAGCCTGCCTGACTGACGCCATGAAGGATGATCTTTGCCGGATCAACGTCCGGTCTGGTCAGCAGATAGTCAACAATCGGCGTGATGACTGCCTCCCAGTCAGGCCGGAAAGGGATGTGTTGACGAAAGAGAGCCGCGCCCTGTCCAGGTCCGTCGAAGGTTATAGCGTTGTATCCACGCTCCAGTGCGGCTGCCGCCCCCTGGAAGTACATCGCGGTGACCGTTCCGTCGCTGCCGTTGTTGAGAATAACCGTCGGTCGCGGAGTCTCGGAACGGTCAGCTTTGAAGAAGTAGCCTTCGAGATGGGTATCGAGATAGGGGATCTGGAGCTTTTCAATCGGCGGATCGAATACTTCAGTGGCGCGGTCAAACGCCGTCCGGTGTTTCTCCCAGATTGTCGTGATGAGCGACGGATCCCCGGTTCCATCGGCGTGCGGTAACGCTGCGCCATAGTAATTCGATGCCCTGAAGTACGCCCAGCGGGCGCTGACGGTGTGGCTTTGAGACAGGCTGGTGTTGGCGATGTCGATTACCCGATCGGCGGTTGCACACCATTCGTCAACCCAGCTTGCCGCATCGCCGTCTTCAATCCGCGCTGCCGTTGCCAGGCACTCTCCCACATCTGAACCGCGATAGTAGCTCGCACCGAGCGCAATCTGAAAATCAAACTCGAAATCAGGATCTTCAAAAAAGGGTTTCATCTCGCTGTCTTGCTTCTCCCAACTCTTTTTACTGCTGCCTATGTTGGTCAGGGTTCCTTACTGAGCTGACATACTTATTTTCAATACTATTGATACTGAAAATTGAACCGCTTGCAAGCCCAGGTTGCCCGGAAAAGCGCAACCGGCAATGGAACACTCAGATGTCTCAACCAGCTATCTCAATCGATGAAATCGAGATCAACTTACTACGTCAGACCGGTATTTCTCGACCGGATCAGATCCGCTTTCTGGCTCAGGGGGAGTACACCATCAACTACCGGTTTTCAGACCGTGGCCGGGATCTGGTCATCCGAATTGTGACCGGGTCACAGATGGGATTCGATCTCAAAAAGCAGGTCGAGTACGAAGCTCAGGCGTTGGAACTGCTTACTCGTTCAGGGCGTACACCGGTTCCTGTTGCCATGGAACTCCATCCGGTAGGTTTACCCTATCCGTATCTGGTCATCGAGTACTTGCCGGGCAGACCGCTTGACTACCGGACCGATCTCAGCAACGCAGCCGAATGCCTGGCTGCGATTCATCAGGTGGAGATTCCAAAAGATCACAACCTGATCGAGCTACTGGATCCAGGGCAAACGACGGTTTCCGAGGCCGCCGAACTGGCGAGATCGTATCTCGAGTGGAGTGACGTTGATCCCGAATCTGCGGCAGCTCTACGACGCCTTTTTCAGCGAGTGCGCTCAGGTCCAGCGTCAAGGATCGGGCAATTTGCTGACGCTGCTCCATCGATCGTGAATACCGATCTCAACACGCACAATTTCGTGGTTGAAGGTGGATTTGTCAGATTGCTGGATTGGGAGAAGGCTCGAATTGGTCCCGCGGTCCAGGATCTCGCCCACTTTCTGATTCCAACGACAACGCTCTGGCGACAGAGCTCAGCCGCCAGGCTCTCGGGCGCTGAGATAGGATCTTTTCTCGAAACGTATCTAGCGTCCTGGCCAGACCTCAATCGGGAGCGGTTTCTGGAACAGCTGGCCGCCGCGCAAGAACTGGCGACGTTGCGGGCGGTTGCCTGGTGCACCTGGGCGGTTTGGAGTTCGGCCACCGGACACCGGCCAATTACGAATGACGAGACGCTGCGAACCTCGCGATCCTATCTGGCACCGGAGTTTCTGGATTCGCTCCCCTGACTATGCGGTCGTTGCATACGCCGGGTCGATGATGTCACTCACGCCGATCGCGGTCACCTGTCCCAGGGTGCCGATGCTGACGCTGGCATGGTCATCATCCTTACGCCAGTACCAGATCAGGTAGATCAGGAGACCGATGCCAATCGTTAGCACGAGCAAGACAACGGCGAGAAAGATGTTGAATTTTTTCGGTCTGATGAATTCTGCTGTGTAGTCGGTCTGGCTTACGACTTGATAGCCATCCCACTTGAGGTTCTGAATGGTCTCCTGTAGTAGTTCTTTCCGTTCATGTTCGGTGAGTAAGACCGTTTCAGGATCTGCTTTTGCCTGCTCGAAGATCTCCTCTCGCGGTCGCCCGGTAGCTGTTGACAGCCGGTCGATGCGATACTGGAGCGCCGGGGTTGCCTGCCCATCACTGGTGTAAAAGCCGCTGGTGTCGACTTCAGCCTGCCCGTCGTTGGAACCCTGAGACATGATGCCACCTTTTTCTGGATCATTGACTCGTAACGTGTTCAGCCACACTATTGTCGTATTGCACTGGATTCCCAGTGCTGCACCATACTATCATCACTGGCGTGACCGGCAGGCGTTCTTCAGCACACGGAGGAGTTCATATTGACTGCAGGGTATTTTTTCAGGACGTGCCTCGGACGTATTCTTGTTATCGTAGTGGTCCTGATCATCGTCGGTGCAATCATGAATTGGCTGGTATTGTAGATCCTTGATGATGCGTCACCTCGCGAAAGCAGCTCCTGAGATCCTGGATTTGACTCCGCCACCTTACGACCTGGTGAGTGATATTCACGGTTGCTTTGATGAACTCCTTGAGTTGCTCGACCGGCTTGGCTATCTCATTAAAGGCTCCGGGGCGGTTCACCATCCTGACGATCGGACGCTCATCTTCCTCGGCGATCTGGCCGACCGCGGTCCCGCCAACCTCGATGTATGGCGCTTAGCCCTGGCGAGTCTGGAAGCCGGGACTGCCCGGTATGTGCCGGGAAATCACGATCTGATGCTGCTCCGTTACTTGCTGGGGTATAACGTGCCACTGGCCCACGGATTTCAGCTGACTGCTGGCGAATACGCGAAACTCGGAAATGCTGAACGCTCGCTGCTCGGAAACGCGATCAAAAAGGTTATCCTGGACGCGCCGCCGTATCTCATCCTGGATGAAGGCCGGTTGGTTGCCGCGCACGCTGGCATCGAAGAATGGATGATCGGGGAGGTATCAACCAGCATCCGGGATTTCGTCTACTTCGGCGACTCACTAGGGCAAACGACAAAACTTGGACTCCCGGTCCGGCGAGATTGGGCACTTGATTATCGTGGCGAGGCGTTGATCGTCTACGGCCACACTCCCGTCCAGATAGCAGAAATGCGAAACAACACGATCAATCTCGATCTCGGCTGTGCCTATGGCGGATCGCTGGCCGCGCTGCGCTTTCCGGAACTGGAGATCGTAGAAGTCGCTGCCAGGCAGGTCTACGCCCGGCCGTCAATGAGCGACCGAATTGGAGACACACTTCTCACATCGGCTGACGACTAACGGTATTTTTCAAGCTCAGTGACAGCACTCTGGAGTTGCCGGCGCAGGATCGGCAATGCTTCACGCCAGCGTTGTTCTTCATCCAGCTGCCCGTTGCGTTCGTCAATCAGCCGGTCGACTTCAGCTCTCAATTCACTGGCCTCCCAGGCTCGACGCTGACATTGCAGGCAACGGTCGAGCAGATCGCGCCAACCGGGGCAATCCGGACAGGGCGTCGCCATATCAGCCAGCGTTATGTCGATCTCCGGATTTCCCTCGAGTGCGTTGTGTCTCAACTGGGCGGCTAGCGCGCCAGTACTGTGGGTCAGATGCTCCCGAAGAGCGTGTTGTTCCTGATCAGAGAGACCTGATGGAATCAGGTCATCGACATTCCCTTCGAAACGACGTAGCTGAAGCTCGGTTCGCTGGTGGCCGCGTTCTGCCCAGTCGATCTCCTCGCTGTAGCGGAAGAAGGCGTCGCCAATAACATAGGTCACCTCGGACGGTTCCTCCGGCTGGACATTATTGATCTTTACCGGCCAGTCAGGAAGCAGAACCGGCGTCTGGCCACCAGGCGCAGTTTCCACAGCTTCGATATCCGCTCGTGTCATCTCGATCGCCTGATTGAGTTCCTCTATGCGTGCTTTCCAGCGATTACTGTTTGCATGAGCGCTCTCCGCCAGGGCGATGTCGTATTCGAGGTCTCGAATCCGGCGTTGCAGCCGGGCGCTGCGTCGTTTCCGGACTTCTGGATCAGCCAGATCAGCGGCTGTTGATTGAGTTGGCGTCAGTGAGATGGTCGATTTATTTGATCGATCATCTTCCGACTCGGATGAGCCATGCTCGGAAGACTCTGTTTTTTTGAAAATCTGCCACCATGGCATGCTCAGGCTCCTTCATTGCCTGATTGAAATCAGTCAACATAGTGAGACGAGGATACCGCATGAGAAAATCACCCGGTGTTTTTAATCAGGACGGATAGACAGTCTCAGGGTCAAGCGGCCAGATCGGTCGCCGTACATGTTCGAAATCAAACCTGAACAGATTTGGTGAGGCAAGACCGGGTGCGTCTACCTCAATGATCTCTTCGGCAATTTGCTCAAAGCTTGCCCGGAAATGGACGCTACTTTTGACGACCAGCGCTCGCCGTTCTTCAGGCGGGATACCGCAGGCACGAAATAACTCGCTGTCTAATACCTGCATGCGATTGGTCGTCACGATGACTTCGATGCCTCCCGTAGATCCAAGCTCCAGAACCGCGGTTTTTCCGAGCGAGGAACGCCCTCCGGTTCCCATCGGTCCAGTATTGATGAACGAAACATCCCCGACCGATCGGACACGAGCGGTAACTCCGAGGGTAGGTCCATGCAGTGCGTCGACTTTGCCGCCCAGTTGGAAGACGCCGCTGTTTCCCACCCCAATCCGGGTTGCCCGTTCGACGCTTTCCGGATCGGCGATGATGCCGACGGCTATGTTTTCCAGTTCCGACTCCAGTAGTGCCTGCAGGATGGTCGTTCCATCGCAGGACGCGCCAGCGCCTGGATTGTCCGCGACATCAGCCAGCACCACTGGATAAGCTGATGCCGCCTCGATGCGATCTAAGGCTACCGGGACAGGTTCCGGCGTGACCAGAAACCGTTCACGCGCTTCCCAGCAAGCTAGCGCAAGGCGATCCGCCGTCAGTTCCGCTAACTCCTGGTCGCCGTCAGCATTGACCAGGACTGACACGCCAGCGTCATGAATATCGCTGTAAGGGAACCCGCCAGCCAGCATAATGCAGATGATCCCCGGCTCATCTTCAGCTGCTAACATCAATTGCATCAGATCTCGCATCGGTGTTGGACCCCAGGTCCACTGCGGTGGTAACGGTGTGAGCATTGGAACCTGACGGAGCGCTCGAACTGGCTGGAGTTCTCCTCTGATCAGCCGTTCAAGGATCTCAACCCCTTCTCTGCCACGGTCGTAGGGGTCAGTGTGTGGGTATTTGTCGTAGCCAATGACGATATCGGCGTACTCGGCAATTGCCGGAGTCAGCGTTGCGTGGAAATCGAGAACGGTTACGATTGGCACATCTGGTCCAACCGTCTCCCGAACCCGGCGAAGTATCTCCCCTTCGCCATCATCGAACGCTTCGCTGACCATCGCGCCATGAAGGGGAAGGAGGACTCCGTCGATAGGCAGCGCATCGTTGATACCGGATACCAGTTCGCCAACCAGTGTCTCGAACGTATCTCTGGTGACTTTGCCGGAGGGAGTGGCTGAGGCAAAGAGCGTTGGAACGAGTTCCCACTCTCGCTCCAGAGCGGCGTCAACCATGCCGCCCAGGGTGGTGCTCACACCGCGGCTCATGTCGACGACAGGCTGTCCCCGTAGCAGAGTCCGCCGCTCGAACAACTCCAGATCAGTCTGAATCGGTGAGAATGTATTTGTTTCGTGAGACATACCGCCGAGCGCCACTCGTGTCATTGTTTCCTCAAATTTCGTTCCCATCCCGCTATCATTGCACCGGCAGAGTATAGCGTTGTCGTATCGTCAGCGATCTGTCAGTGCGAACAACCAACATGTTTATGTACAGAGCTCGACGTGGCAAAGGTTTGAAATCATGCGGGTAGACGAACTCAGGGGGAACCATGAGCGATAGCAGAATAGGCGACGCATTTTCGCCAGATCAGAGCCCGAGATTTCCGTCGCTTCACCGGAGCGAAGCGATGTATGAGGCGGGTAGACGTGAAGTTGACCTGTATGTCCGGACATATACAACCCAACTCCGGTCGTCCGGTTCGATTCACGTCGACGCGTTGGTACCAGCGCATCTGAATATCGAGTCGAGTTTGCACACTGGCGCGAGTGAAGCAACGCCGGATATGAATGCATTTATGTATAGCACGCTGCGCCTGCCTCCAGAAATCACCTCCGTTCACCAGATTGTGATTGGGCAATCGGTTGCAGGGTTTGTACGGGCGGGATTCCAGAATCCTGAGACCTGGCAGGCGGTCACCGCCCCTGGACGCCGGCGAAAGTGGCACTACGACGGTAAAGATACCCTGGCCGTCTATGTTGGCTCCCCGTCTGACCTTGATGATCTGATTCCGACCATCGTTGCCTGGCAAATCGAGTGGAACAAGATGCACCGATTGATCCGGTCCGATCCTCAGCTCGAACAGCTCATTCTTGCTATGGGTACATCGGAGCTTGAGAACGTCAGCGAAGTGGATGAGGCGATCCGTCACCAGCTTGGCATCGAGCCGTACGACTGGCAGCGGCTGCAAGCTGCCTGGAGCGATCAGTTCTGGCCAACGATGCTAAGGCTTCAGGCTGCTAAACGGGATATCCAGCTTCGGATGCTCGGCGGCAGCTACCTTGGCTATGCCCGTTCGGTCGCGCACTGGTGGTCGCCAGTCGCAAAGCTGCTCGCCAGCCAGAACTATCTGGACCGGCCTGTCTATTTCGTTTCCTCGAACACGCACTCAATTGTCAATATTCTGTCCGGGACGGCCGGCAGAAGACGCGATCGCATCGTCCGGTATATCGAGGATGGCAATCACCCCGAACTTGTGCCTGAACTGAAAAAACTCCAGTCAGGGGATGTGGAGGCTTCCTGGGACAACTTTCTCTACTATGCCGCCCGGCTCTATTACCGGGATTTCCCTGAGGAACGGATTGTCCGGGATCAGGAGGAAGCAGAGCGCGGGATTATCACCCTGCATACAGACAGCGTGCTGGATATCGCCATCCAGATCATCGATCTCAATCAACTTCATCTGGACGATATCGACCCGCGAATTCGAAAAGCGGCTGCTTCAATTGCCGAAACTGATGCGATTATCCTCAACATCAACTATCCGCTCGGTCTGGCGGCGCACAACATCATCTCTGAGGTGGCGATCACCCTCGAACAACTCGAAGGGGTCTATGTGCTAGGCAAAGCTGCCACACTCAATGCGCGCATAGGCGATGTGATGATCTCAGATGTTGTCTATGACGAACACTCGGAAAATGTGTACTGGTTCAACAATATATTCTCCAGCGCCGACATCGAACGATATCTTGCCTACGGCTCGGCACTGGATCATCAGCGGGCGATCAGTGTCAAAGGAACCTACCTCCAGAACCGTGGTCACCTCGACTTTTACTACCAGGAGAATTACACCGTTGCTGAGATGGAAGCCGGTCCCTACCTGTCAGCGCTCTCCGTTCTATATGGAGAGTCATTCATCTACGACTACAGGCGGGGCGACACGGTCAACCTCGATCAGCTTCCTTTGGATCTCGGCATCATTCATTACGCATCTGACACTCCGTACACCAGGGCACAGACGCTCGGCGCTCGTGGTCTCTCCTACTACGGCATGGATTCGACCTATGCATCAACACTGGCGATAGTCCGAAGAATCTGTGAACAATGTTCTGCGTGATGACCAGCATCTGCAAAAGTATCGTACTGTCGAGCGCTCTTCAGTAGCTTGATGCCCTGCCCGGGCATGCCACCAGAAGCTTTCAACTGCCAGTGCCAGTGACTCCCTGACAGACCTCTTCTAACCGTAAGTGAGCATCGTTACAGTGAACGCCTCCGTTCAGTGATACGGTCATCCGCGGAATACGTCCTCTCGAATTGGCCCTTTACCGGTTGCTTGCGGGTGACTGTGCTCAATGGACAGATGGAGTGCGACGTGTTGTGTTTTGGGTGGCTACCTTATGAAGGAGAGGAGATGCTATGAACCGAAGCGATATCGCGTTCACCCGCCGGAAGTTCCTTTCGTTTTCGGCGGCGGCCAGTGCAACCCTGGTGCTGGCAGCCTGTGGATCTGGTGACGATGAGGATCCGACCGCAACAGACGTTCCAGCGTCAGCGACATCGGAACCATCTGGCGGTGGCGCAGAGTCAACCACTGGCGAACCGCAGGCTATTGTTGGTGATGTCATTGATTTTGAGCTTGAACCGAACGGTCGTTGGGAAGGCGCATTCGGGTCAGTAACGTTCACTATGCACAAAGGATATTTTGACGGCGAGGAGGTCTATTTTATCCGGACGGATGCATCGGATGCGGACTTCGCCGAGGCAGAGGGGCTCGTCTGGGTTCCCCTTCTAGAAAACGCGCTCCAGGCGGAGGGCAGCTTTGCCAGTCTGTACACCTTCGCCGGGAGCGCTAACGAAAATCAGGGCGCTGTTATGACAACAAGCCCCGATATGGAGGATTATACACCTGCGTTTCGCATTCACCGGGTGACGTTCACCGGCGACCCGGTCTTGTTGACCTCTCAACAAGAGCTTATGGAAGCCGAGACGGCTGGCGAAGTCGAGATCGAAGAAACAGACATCGTGGTGAACTACCCACTGGTGCGCTGGGGCTCCAACGGCTTGCCGGTTGATACTGAATTGACCGAAGCCCTCGGACCGGGTCCACTTGTCGAAGATCCTGACATGGACGGGATGACCTGCACCTTCAAACTGCACCAGTGCTATCCGGGAAGCCGGTATATCGTGACAGATACGTCGGCAGTGCCGATGGCGCCAATGATGGGTGTCGTTGGATCTGGAGCGACCCAGGGTCTTGTTGAGGTCAACGCGACCGCGCCGATCACGATCTTCTTGAACGGTATCGAAGGGCCTGGCGCAATGGGTTTTCAACCCGCGATATTCAATACGAAAGCTGGAGATCCGGCCTGGAGCCCCTTCTGGGACCACTTTGCCGCCGAATGGAACGACCCAGCACAGGCTGTCGTTGTCACCAGCCAGGAACAGCTGGATCAGCTGGTCGCCGATGGTTCACTAACCCTCTACAATGGCGTACCAGACACGCACCCGAACGGGTTTGTTGTTAACTGTCCCGCCCCAGTTCTGGCTGAGAATACGTTCAGCGGTTAACCGGCTGCTTTAGAGATGACCGGTGAGCTAGCTCACCGGTCACGTCGTATCTGGGAGTGATTGGTGTCGTGTGAAAAGTAATCACCACTACCTCTTCAACGGCTGATTCCCGGTATGCTCCTGAAGGGGTGGTGAGTCTACAATGGTATTGTGCTACGAGGTTTGGACATGGCGTTGACCCTGAAAATCTATACGATGGAGCACTGCCCTACCTGCGAATCAACTCGCAACATTGCCTCGGGTATTGCTCGCCGGTTGCCCGGCATCTCAGTCGAACTGATCGATCTTGAACAGCCAGGCACGGTGCCGCCACCCGAGGTCTTCAGTGTGCCAACCTATGTCCTTAACGGGAACGTAATATCTCTCGGCAATCCTTACCTTGACCAACTTGAGCGCTCTATACGACAATTTAGCCGTACGACCTAGCGCTCATTTCAACGTAGTGGAGGATGGATTGTCTGCTAGCGGAACGAAGCTTGCCTATCTTCAGTCAGTAGATATATTCCAGGATCTCGATGCGACCCAGATGAAGAGCATAGAAACATCGATGGCCATGACAACCTGCGAGCCAGGCAGGGTGTTCTTCCGTGCTGAAGATCCCGCGGAAGTGCTTTTCGTGCTCAAAAAAGGCGAAGTCGTTCTCTCTCGCATGAACCAGGACGGTAAACGGCTTATTACTGCTACGTTGCGTGAAGGCACCGTCTTCGGTGAGATGCCGATTCTCGGTCAGCGCCTGCAATCAACGGATGCTGAAGCACTGACCGAATGCACCATCTGTTCCATGAGCCGTCGGGATGTTCAGGATCTTATCACTAGATACCCAACGGTCGGGTTGCGGATCACCGAAGTGCTTAGCCAGCGATTGCAGGCAGCTGAGATCCGGCTAGAGGAGATGGCATTCCAGGGGCTACGCGAACGTTTGGCAGCCCTGCTGCTGCGGCTCGCGGATGAGACAGACTGGCGAGGGAATAGAGTTATCAAAGGGTTGACCCACCAGCACCTGGCGGAGATTCTCGGATCCTACCGTGAGACGATCACGGCAACGCTGAATGAGTTCAAGGCTGATGGGCTTATTCAGACCGGCCGGAAAAAGATCACGATCCTTGACGTGGCAGGACTCGAGGAAATCGCTTCACCGAACTGATTGAATCACTACCTGCTTATCCGTTACGATCACAGCTGTACAGGATGAGGAGGTAAACCCATGCCCAGGTATGAGTATGAGTGCGATCAGTGTGAGACACATTTTGACGTTGAACGCCCGATGAGTGAATCGAGCGATCCCTACCCCTGCCCATTCTGCGAAGCTCCATCCCGCAGGGTGTACACCGCGCCGAAATTTCTCTTCAAACCCGACCCGAACGATAACCGTCCGGTCTGGCACAGCCACGGAGCTTATGGACACTCTCATGCCCCGGGGCGTGGCTTCCACGGGCGTGCAAAGTCTGAAGAATAAGGGCTTGAATCCGCGATGATCGCCGTGATCTTTGAAGTCGTTCCAGCCGAAGGCCAGAAGGATACCTATCTGGATATTGCCGCGCGTTTACGGCCAGAACTCGATACCATCGACGGCTTTATCTCGATCGAACGCTTTGCCAGCCTGACCAATGAAGGCAAGATACTCTCCCTTTCGTTCTGGCGTGATGAAGAAGCTGTGCGGCAATGGCGGCAGCTCGAAGTACATCGTGAGGCGCAGCGTCGCGGCCGGCAAGATGTTTTTTCAGACTACCGGCTGCAGGTGGCCAGTGTCGTGCGCGACTACGGGATGATAGAGCGAGAACAGGCTCCGCCGGACAGCCGAACGTTTCACCACACTCAGCCATCCTCAAAATAAATCTACCCATCTTGTGCCCTGGAGTGAAGAATTTCCGCATGATCTTATGCGAGTCTCGTCACCGGTTCAACGATCCCACCGCAGTGTTTGCCTCAGCGATAGGAGAAATCTCAGGTACGAAACCCGAATGTAGAACGTCATCGTGAGTGCCGGGCATTTCACCACCCCGACGCTTCGCAGGGTGCTGGAAGATGTGTTTCCTGCCAGCGATTCCCTCCAGATCGCCCGGGTTGAAAGCGGGGTATCGACCTGGGTCTATGCGGTAGACCGGCGGAACGAACGATTCTATCTCCGCATTCTGCCAGAACGGGATGCGACGTTTGCTCCTGAGGCACAAGCCCATCAGCTGGCGTTGCAAGCCGGAGCAAAGGCACCGGAGCTGCTGTACTACCAGCCCCGGCACGAATTACTTGGCCACTCGGTTATGTTGACAACAGCGATTCCCGGCCAGCCGATTGACCGGCGAATATCTCAGCCTGATGCCGCGACTATCATGAGAGATGTAGGTCGTGATCTGGCCAGAATACATTCGATTCCAGTGGAAGGTTTTGGCTGGGTTCTCCGAGATGCCGATCACTCTACTGACGCCATCAGAGCTGAGGCTGAAACATTCCAGGCAGCGTTTCTGGATGGGTTCGATGAACAGCTACGGATCATTCACCAGCGACTGGGTTCGGTGCTGGATGTATCCAGGATTCAGAACATTATTCAAGATGAAGGCGAGCATGTAGCCAGTGAACCCTCGTTCCTCGCCCATGGTGACTTCGATACGAGCCATGTCTTCGTCGACGCTTCCGGCTACGCAGGGATCATTGATTTTGGTGAGATTCGCGGCGCTCCCAGAGCCTATGATCTCGCCCATCACCAGATGCACGACCGCGAGCGACTTCCCTATGCAACGCTCCCGCATGTGCTGGCCGGTTATGAGGACATCTCGCCGTTACCGGCTGATCTACCTGGCCAGCTCCGCGTGCTGAATCTCTTGATCGCTTGTCGTGCATTGAGCCGGGGACTGCTCCGTGACCCTGCTAGTATGATCGTGGGCACGTCCCTCGCTTCCATCCAGAGGATCCTGGAGGAAACTGGCTCGGAAGACTGACCCGGAACCGGATGAGATAGCTTCAGCTGAACACAGGAGTTGAATGCGCTGAAATCGCAAAAAGGAAGAGCAGTATGGCAGAGCAAATAGGATTTATCGGACTTGGCATTATGGGCCGGCCAATGGCCCGCAATCTGTTAGCCGCCGGCTATGAACTTGTTATTCACAACCGCAGCAAGAAAGTCGTTCACGAACTGGATCAGGAATTTGAAGGGGTTGCCGTTGCCAGCAGTCCGCAAGAGGTCGCTGAGCAGGTAGCGATCGTGATCACGATGCTCCCTGACTCGCCGGATGTTCGGGATGTCGTGTTTGGCGATCAGGGTTTAGTAAGTGCCATGGGTGATGGAGACCTGCTGATCGATATGAGCACGATCGCGCCGGCAACGGCCATCGAAGTCAATGACGTCTTGCAGAGTCGGGGTGCAAGTGCTTTGGATGCCCCGGTCAGCGGCGGTGAGCAGGGCGCAATAAACGGTACGCTATCCATTATGGTTGGCGGCTCGCCGACGGATTTTGATCGTGCGACCGCTATTTTTGAAGTCCTCGGGCAGACAATCGTTCATGTTGGAGATCCCGGCGCCGGGCAGACGGTCAAAGCCTGCAATCAGATTGCCGTTGCTGTGACCTACGCTGCCGCCAGTGAAGCGCTCGTGTTGGGAGCCAAAGCTGGTGTTGATCCGGCAAAAATCATCGAAGTGCTCAATGGCGGTCTGGCTGCCAGCCGGGTTATGGAGATGCGTGGGCCGACGATGGTGCGGGGAGAGTTCACACCCGGTTTTCGGATCGATCTGCATCGCAAGGATTTGGGAATTGTGATGGAGACAGGGAAAGAGTTTGGCGTGGCTTTGCCAGTTACTGCGCTCGTAGGCCAGCTCTATGACTCCCTTTCCGCAAATGGTAAAGGTGATCTCGATCATTCAGCGTTGATAACATCGATCGAAGCCATGGCGGGATATAAGATAGGGGATAGCTAGCGTTGTCAAAAAGCGCTGCTATTTATTACAAACATCAGAGCAGAGACGAAGGTGGTTGATACTGTGACAGACAGAATAATCGTTCCGCTAGATGGGTCGGAGCTGGCTGAGAGCTGTTTGCCGGTAGCCAGGGGCATGGCGCAACAAAGTGGATGTCGGGTTGCGTTGATATCCGTCGTTGAGCTATCCCGCGAATTCATGCGTTGGGCTGGTAATTCCAAAGTTACCGAGAGCGGGCCAGTTGCGGACGAGATAAAAGAACGTGAAGCCTATCTCGACCGGATTGGTAATACGTTTGCCGACACCAGGGTAGATACCTTCGTCCATCCCGGGAAGCCAGTCGATCAGATTCTTGAGATGATTGGTGTCAATCCGAACCAGATTATCGTGATGGCAACTCATGGCAAATCTGGCTGGCGGAGAACGATCAGCGGCAGTGTCACGACACGCATCATCCATGATACGCATGTGCCAATCATCGTCGTCAAGGGCAATGCCAGCGGGAACTCCAATGATAGTGTGACGGAAGTGAATCGAATCCTCGTACCGTTGGATAGTTCCTTCCTGTCTGAGAGTGTGCTCAAGGTATTGCAACACTCAGTCGGGTTGCAAAAACCGGCGTATCATGTCCTCCAGGTTGTTGAATCGGCCCTCGAACTTGGCGACGGTATCGGCGTAAGTCTCGATTATGATGCCTATATGCAGTATTCCCAGGCGATGAATGCTGACGCATCTGAGTACATTCGCGGCGTTGCGAAGGATTTATCTAAGAAAAATCCAAATGTCACCTGGGAAGTCCGGGATGGTGAACCCGATCGGGTCATTCATGATGTCGCGAAAGAGTGGGGCGCAAACCTTATCGCAATGGCGACACATGGCCGTTCGGGTTTGAGCCGCTATTTCCTTGGCTCGACATCTGAGAAGGTCCTTCGTGATACCGAGCTGCCGGTGATGCTGGTCCGTCCGTCTGAGGACGAAGCCAAATCGACATCTTAAATTAATCCGCCGCTGCCTGTCGGTCCGCGCTGACCGGGACTGGGTCAAGGGCTGCTGCCTCGGCCGCTTTTCTCGCGTCAGCTGCGATACGTTCCGGTGACTTCTGGGTTGCCGGATTGAGTCTGCGAGTAACGAAAATCGTAAAGGTGGCGAACACGGCAGCGATGAAGAACGGCACCTGGTATCCAGCGTAGTTCAGGATTATGCCGGCAGTTATCGGGACGACGATTGCAGCAGCGTGTTGAAGGGTTACCCCCATGGCCAGTGAAGGTGCGATCTCTTCCTGTGCGGCAACCTTCCGAATATAGGTTGATGAACCCATCATCGACAGTGGCATGATGAAGGAATACAGAAGATAGAAGACTGATGCCAGGTAGACATTGGGTACAAGCGCGTAGCCTGCCAGCGCCACAATGTAGCCGATATTCACCGCGCTGAGCATCTGCTTCTCGCCAAATCGGTCGATCATGCCACCGATCCAGGAGCTGGTAAAGATGCCCATCAAACGGGTCATGATGAGCAACACAGAAATCTCAGCAACGCCAAGACCAAACTCTGAAACCAGGACGAACAGGCCGAACGAAAAGAATATCTGCTGCCTGCCACCATCCAGCAACGTCAGGTAGTAGTAGTAGCGGTACTCATTGCGGAAGACCATTTTTGGCCGCTGTATTGCCTGTTCCTGGAGTTTTCCATCGACCATATTCGGAAACCAGAAGACAGCGAATGCGCCGATGAGGGCGACGATGCCCGCGATGACAAACATCGGGCGGTAGGAGAGCAGGTCAAATGCAAAGACGATGAGCACGAAGATCATCGCCACTAGAGCTCCGGCGTGCGACAACGCGCTGAATCTGCCGAGAACGGTCCCGGCACGGTTTTCTGGGACCAGGCTCATGCTCAACGCAGATTGAGTCTGGTGGATCGTGTGATACCCCATCGAAGAGAGCACTACCCAGGGCACAACGGTCCAGAAAGAGAACGAGAGACCGAAGAACATATAGCCAATCGCCAGCACGACGAAAGCCAGGGCAGTCAGCTTCGGTAGAGCCAGACGGTAAAACAGTGCGGATACAAAGATGAGAAAGAAACCAGGAATCTCCCGGATGGCCGTGATGAAACCAAACTGGGCTCCCTGAAATCCCAACACTTCCTCGAAGTAGTTGGTGACGATGCTCATCTGGATTGCCATGGCAATACCGATCGACAGCGTCGCGATTCCTAGAAATATTGCGCCCCGTCGAGCGTCGTCACTGGGAAGGTCCCGATATCCAAACAACTCCGCTAATTCCTCGTTCTATTTATGAAGCCACACTTAATCATCAAAATACGCTGGAATGATACTTTGGACTGGCAAGCCAGAACATTGGGAATATGTCGCAGATCAACGATAGATCTGGCTGGCTGAACTTCCAGCAATCATGGGAACAGGCCAGGTGAGGTCGTCTACCCGTCCGCTGTCTCAGGTACTAGCTGTTTCGATTCAGAGGATTGTCCGGCTTTCTCGTCTTGCTGGATTCTCGCTAGCGTCTTCTGGGTGGCCGGGTTAAGGCGGCGAGTGACGAAAATCGTAACGAATGAGAAAATGCAAGCAATCAAGAATGGCACTTGATACCCGACAAAGTTCAAGATAAATCCAGCAGTGACCGGAACGACAATGGCAGCCGCATGGCTCAGGGTAACTCCCATCGCCAGTGTCGGAGCGATATCATCTCGCGCCGCAACTTTACGGACATAGGTTGCTGAGCCAACCCCGGAAAGCGGGAACATTACCGAATAGATAAGAAACAGCACCGACGCAACGTAGACATTGCCAATCAGCGCATATCCGGCCAGACAGATGATGTAGAGGATGTTCAACGTGCCAAGCAGTGGTTTTTCCCCGTGCCGGTCGATCATGCTGCCAACCCACGGCGCTGTCACCATCGCAACCGTTTTCGTCGCGATCAACAGCGCCGAGACTTCAACGACACTCATGCCATAGACCGAGACCAGAACGAAAAGCCCGAAGGAGAAGAAAATCTGCATCCGAGCGCCATCCAGTAGATGCAGGTAGTAGTAGAACTTGTACTCTCGCTTGAAGACCATCTTCGGTCGGTCCGGGACGATTTCCTGCTTGACGCCGTCGTGGGTTACCGGCATGTTGAAGACCGCGATAGCAGCCACGCCAGCTATCAATCCTGCCAGGATAAAGGTGCCGGTGAACGACATGATGTCGGTAGCGAAGATAAGAAACACAATGCCCATCGCAATCAGCGCGCCCCCATTATGGAAGGCAGTGAGTTTGCCGAGCACTGAGCCTGCTCGGTTTTCCGTAGTCAGACTTAACCCAAGCGCGTACTGGGTCTGGAGGACGGTATGGTAGCCGAATGAGGAGATGACCACCCACGGAACCACGGTCCAGAATGACCAGGAAACGGTAAACAGCGCCAGACCGATCATAACGAGAACGAGCATCATTGCTGTCAGGCGCGGGATTGACATGCGAAAGAAAAGCGCCGTTAGAAAAATCAGCAAAAATCCAGGTACTTCGCGAATAGCGGTGATGTAGCCAAACTGCGGTCCTTGAAGTCCCAGGTCATCGGAAAAGTAGTTCGTGACAATATTGTCCTGGACGCTGAGAGCGGCGCCAAACGCGGCTGACATGATCATCAGCAGCACAAACGCCCGCCTGGCATCTGCCGTCGGCATCGCGTCCATCATCTTGTGGAGTCGTTTCGTCGCCCGCATCAGTTCAACTTCACGACATTAAAAATTACCTGTGGACCATGATAGCCCTCGCTGTCAAGTTCGTTTGAGTTGGATCGGTAGCGATAAGCTATACCTTATAACCAACATGCTGGATGTTGTCCCTGGCGTGAGAAGGACAGAGAAACTGTACCGTTTCGGATTAATTGTCATCGGACTGGCGCTCATGTTAACCGGGTGCCGGTCAGGAGAACTCGCTGATTCGACGGCGGAGAATGTGGAAGATCCGACGGAGACCATTTCTCCGACGAGCAGTGTCCGGGTTGG
>CAZNYB010000078.1:0-1121 GCA_964577155.1 uncultured Thermomicrobiales bacterium
AAAGAGGTGGGGGTGTGATTCGGGAACTGCATGCATAGCGACGGTTTCGATGAACTCCGCGTAGTAGGTCGTGTAGCGGTCGGAATTGGCTGGTTTGTGACGGGCGGCCGTGAGCAGCCGTTTCTCGAATTCAGGCTCAAAGAACGCCGGATGGTTGTGGGAAAGGGCGGTTGAGGCATACCCGCTGCCGAAATCCAGCCACTCCTCACCGTTCCGGGCATCGACCAGCCAGGAACCGTGGCTCTTTTCAAGGTCGAATACAAATGGATAGCCATCGGTGAGGATAGATTTTTTCAGAATACCGTGGACTTCAGCCGGTTGTACCGCATGCATCGCTAACCTCCTGTGTCCGGCTTGAAGGTCTCAGACGAGCACCGACAAGCAGCTACTCTTCCGTCTCAGATTGTGTCATTTCTTCTTGCTGTTCCTCTTCCTGATCTTGATCAGCAGATTCCTGCACATCATCCAGGCTGCCAGCGTCATCTGTAGCTGCTGCTGGCATCCCTCCCGCAGCATCTCGCATCGCTATCAGCCAGTTCGGCATGGCTTGCTCGCCGAGAACCCGGTTGAGGATATGCAACTCGGCCAGCCGGGGACTCTGGATCGCGATGAGTTCTTCCTGCTGAATCTCGGCCTGTTCAGCAAGCTCGGCATCGTGATCGAGGAGCATCAGCACCCGATCCCGCCAGGCACGAACCTCTTCGATCGACAGTTCATCCATGCCCGGCGGCTCAACCTGTCCTGGCACCCATTGCCGGCTGGCGAGAATGCCCAGCGCTGTCAACTCCCACTTGAAACCCGATGGATCACGTTGCAAGAACCCCTGGTTGTGCAACTCGTGAATGTGGGCGATCATGACTGCGGTTTCGGCAGCCTGACCGGTGATTTGCTGGTGCATCAGTCCCGCGTTACCAGCCAGCGATATCTCATCAATCGGCGCGCCACCGGTCTGAGCCAGCGAGATTAGCACCGCCGGTCGCCCCGGTTCCGCCGCGACGTAGTTCATCTTTTCCATCCAGCTGCCCATTGCCCAGGACATCCCGGTTCCCTTCCTGCTTCGTCCTTGTTCACGGTGTAATCTTACGAATTTGTGCGCTCGTGTACTCAGTATTGTTTCCCTG
>CAZNYB010000078.1:1221-17223 GCA_964577155.1 uncultured Thermomicrobiales bacterium
GGCGGTAGCAGTGAAGCCGGCAAGGTTGCCAGGTTCCTGAGGCACTCAGCAGTCACCTCGGAGAGGGTGCCAGTTCCTGCAAAGACGTAGCTGTAGAGCGGCAGCTCGTTTCCGCCAGCCGCCAGCACACGAACCGCCGTAAGCGCTGGCTCTCCGGACATTGGAGCGGTCTCCGGATCGACCAGCAGCCGCGCGGCGTGATACCCGGCAAGCGCTGGATCGATTGCGTGCAGTGCGACGAGACCGGTTGACCTGAGCTGACCGGCGGATTCTACAGGCCGGTACTCATAGGTCAGCGTGGCAGACGCAAGAAGATCGATGTCGTCAACGATGAGATCCTGTTTCAAAGCATTGATGATCGCGATGCGAATGAGGCCACCGGGGTCCGTTCGCCCCTTCCTCGCCTGGCAGCGTTGATACCGGTCGATCAGCGTCGGGCGAACCCCGGCAATGTCGAAGGCGCTGGCAATCTGGATTGCGGACATCACAACGTCAAAGCTGCTGTCTCGTCGGATGTATTCAAGCGCAAGTTCAAGCTGCCTGGCGGGCGACTCACTCAGGTTCTTGAGTTGTTCGATCTTCAGCCGTTCTTTCGTTGCTGGCATGCTACCTCGTCCGTGTATGATGAGAGATCGCTGGCTGTTCCAGTCTCTTTTCAGGAGATGAGCTTAACAGGAGCTGACGCTAGAAAGCGGAAAAGTATTGAGAGAGACACCGATGAGGCAGTTAAATGATAACGAACGGTTCTTTATCGAACGAATGCCAAAAGCGGAATTGCACGTTCATCTCGAGGGCAGTATCTACCCGGAAACGCTGCTGGCTCTGAGCGACAAACATGGTATGGATTTGCCGTTTGGAGACCTCGCGGGTGCTCGCGACTGGTTCACCTTTCGTGATTTCCCGCACTTCATAGAAGTCTATGTAACTACCTGTGATTTTCTGAAAGATGAAGAAGACTACGAGTTCATTACCCTGGAGATGGCGCGCCGAGCAGCGGAACAGAACCTCCAGTACATGGAGATAACCTACGCGCCGACATCGATACTCTACCCGCGAAATAATGCGCTTCCGGACATGGTGACGGCGGGAATCAGGTCGGGCGCAAACCGCGCAGCCGCCGAATATGGGGTCGAAATGCAATTCATCCTCGATCCGGTTCGCGGACGCAGCGTTGAAGAGGTGATGGCGCTTGCTGAATGGTGTGCGAACAACCTTGGCGATCGTCTGGTCGGCATCGGACTCGGCGGGCTTGAAGTTGGCAATCCGGCCAGCCGGTTTCAGGATGCATTTGATCTGGCGCGGGCATCCGGCGCAAGGGTCTCGCTTCATGCCGGTGAAACCGTCGGACCTGAGAGTGTAAGGGACGCGCTGCAGACCGGCACCGACCGCATAGGTCACGGCGTGCGCAGCGCTGAAGATCCCGCTCTTGTTGCGGAACTCGCCGAGATCGGGATGGTGCTGGAGGTTTCACCGACCAGCAACATCTGTCTTGGCGTCGCCCCGTCATATGCCGAACACCCGATCCGGGATCTGTACGATGCCGGGGTGCAAGTCACGGTTAATAGCGATGATCCACCAATGTTTAACACCACGCTGACAAACGAGTATCTGGTGCTCGCAGAACAGTTCGGGTTCAGCCTGGACGAGCTCTCAGCTTTGAGTCTCGGCGCGGTCGATGCAGCGTTTTTACCGCCTGCTCAGAAAGCGGCAATGCGAGGCCGGTTTGAACAGGAGCTTGCCGATCTCAGTCGTGAACTACTTAGCACCGTAGATGTTGACGACTGATCCCTGAATCTGTAGTTCAACTTGTCGTTCCTGATCGCAGGGCTGGTGTTGAAGTGCTGTGCTGAACTCCGAAACGGAGCCTGGTTGGATGTCCCTTCGTCCGGACACCTACCGCCACCTTTGGCAACCATTTGTGAAATCAGGTTGAGTGGTATTATTGTGCAGTGTCTCACGAACGATGATCGGCACCATAACCTGCGTACGAATGCGACTTTTGGCGTTTGTGGAAGGCTTCAGGGGTTATCCCGACTTCCAGATTTTTGGGAATTTAAGCCGTGGACCAACGACAGCAACGACCCGATCAGGAGATTCCTGACATCGTCATCCGGCGTTTGCCAATCTACAGCAGAGCGCTGCGGCACCTGCTGGCAGACAACACAACCAGTGTTTCTTCTGATGCGCTCGCGAATCGGATTGGGGTGACAGCCGCCCAGATCAGGCGTGACCTCTCCTATTTCGGCCGTTTCGGCAAGCAGGGGAAGGGCTATGACGTTGCCAAGCTCATCGATGAAATTAGCAATATCCTCAACCTGGACCGCCAGTGGGATACCGCCCTGGTCGGTTTTGGTCACCTCGGGCAGGCCATCGCGGACTACCGTGGGTTCGAGCCATCGTCATTCAGAATAGCAGCCATTTTCGATCATAGCCAGCATCTGATCGGCAAAACGAGCGACCATGGAATCGTCGTGCAACCTGCTGAGGAGATCACCGGGACGGTGCGAGACGCCAACATCTCCATGGGAATCGTTGCGGTTCAGGCGGCTTCGGCTCAGAAGGTTGCCGATCAACTGGTAGCCGGTGGTGTCCGGGCGATTCTCAACTATGCGCCGGTAACCCTGCATGTCCCGGAAAACGTCTGGGTGCGTGAGATTGACCCGATTAGCGCGATGCAGTCGATGACCTATTATCTCGGCGATCTGGCTGATACCGGGGTCTCTGCTTCAGAGCTTGAAGCTGGCGACGATTAGTTTTTCAGCGCTGATCAGGTACGCTGCTCTTCCCCGACACTCCTGACGTCCATCGCATCCCGCAAGCCGTCTCCAAGCAGGTTCAGCGCCAGGATCGTGATGACGATGGCAAGCCCCGGGAAGACGCTGATCCACCAGGCGCGCTGGATGAAATCCCGGCCTTCGTTGAGCGAGAGTCCCCAGGTGGGTGTCGATGGGCCAACGCCAAGACCAAGGAAGGTCAGACCAGCCTCGACCAGGATGCCCAGACCAACGGCAAACGTTGTCAGAATAATGACTGGCGCAAGCAGGTTCGGAAGGATATGCCGGACCATGATGCGATAGTCGGGCACGCCGATTGAACGGGCAGAGAGCACGAAATCCTCCTCACGCAGGCGGAGGACATCCCCTCGAACGACACGGGCGAAGTCGTCGATATAGGCGATTGCGACCGCAATGACGACCACTTTCGCGGATGCGCCCCAGATGGCAACGATGCTCACCGTCAGAATGATGACCGGAAAAGCCCAGATGAGGTCCACCGTCCTCATTATCAGGCTGTCAGCCCATCCGCCGCGATACCCGGCCACCAATCCCATCGATACTCCTATGATTGCGGCGCTGGTAGCCGCGATGAGTCCGATCGTAAGTGATACCCGGGTGCCGATGATTACCCGGCTGAAGAGGTCTCGTCCGAATGAGTCTGTTCCCATTGGATGCTTCAGGGTAGGTGACTGGAACAGGCCGAAGTCGTCCTCATCTGGACCGTACGGGGCAATGTATGGACCAGTGATAGCGACGAATATGAGTAGCCCGATGATGATCAACCCAACGAAGGCCTTGCGCTCTCGCTTGAGCCGTCGCCAGATCCGGCTGCCTTCGCTGACCCGCCTTTCTTCGGCCAGATGTTCGAGAACGTCAGTTCCAGCGGCTGAAGAAGCCGCCGCGGTTGAAGCAGTCGTTATCTGTTCTTCACTCATACCTTATCCTCGGATCCAGGAATGTGTAGAGAATATCTACGACGAGGTTTGCCATCACGAAGATCACGGCCGTAAAGAGCACGATACCCTGGACGATCGGTATGTCCTTGTCGAAGATTGCGCCGACAAGGATACGGCCCATCCCGCGGATTGAGAAGACGATCTCGATTGCGACCGCGCCTGAAATAAGCAACGCTAGCTGGATGCCAGCAATGGTGACGATCGGGATCAACGCATTACGCATAGCATGGCGGATGATAACCGACGGTTCAGCAAGCCCTTTTGCTCGTGCAGTTCGAATATAGTCGCTGCCAAGCACTTCCAGCAATCCGGTTCGGACGAAACGAGTCAGAATGGCTGCAAGCCCGGTGCCGAGGGCAACAGCCGGCAGAATCAGGTGCTTGAACCATTCCCAGACACCATCTTCACTGATTTCAGAGTAGCCGATAGCCGGTAGCCACTGCAGCTTGACGGCAAAGATGAGGATCAGCATGATGGCGAACCAGAATCCCGGCATACTGACACCAACGTAGGCGGTGATGCTGGCCCCGTAATCCATCCAGGTATTGCGCCTGAGCGCCGAGATAATGCCAGCCGGGATCGAGATCATTAGCGCAAAGGCGAAGGCAAAGACGGAGATGCTGAGTGTCTTGGGTAACCCGGCTTTGATCGCGTCGGTCACTGACTCACTGGAAGCGATTGAGTTGCCCATGTCGCCACGAGCCAGTGAACCCATGTACTTGAAGTACTGGACATAGATCGGTTCGTTTAGCCCGAGTTTCCTCTCAAGGTTCTCTGCCGCTTCTGGCGTGTACTCCTCGCCTAGTAGCTGCACGACCGGATCACCCGGGATCAGTTGCAGCATGAAGAAGACCAGGGTAGCGACACCCCAGATGATAAATGCCGCGTGGATCAGCCGCCGGATGATGTAGCGTGTCACTTTGCCTTTTCGCTCCCCACTTAGGCTGATGCCAGGTGGGCGTCTGGTCACCCACCTGGCAACTTACGAATTACTAGCTATCGTCCCTCCAAAGCGTCTCCCAGTATCGAATCTCCGGAATCGGCCGATTCCCCTGGACGTATGGATAGAACGAGACGAAGTCGGGCAGGTGAACGGTGAACACAGCCACAATATCGGCGTTCGTCTTCGCCTGAATGTCCTGGAATAGCTGCGCTCGTTCTTCTGAATCATTGCTCGCGCGAGTTGCAAGGAGCATGTTGTCAATTTCCTCGTCGGCGTAGCCAAAGGTATTCCAGGGGCCTTCCGAGAAGAAGAAGTTCCAGTGGCCGTCATCCGGGTCGGCGTCAACGACACTTCCGGAGAGAGTCCAGTCGTACTCGCCTGCAAGCCAGCGTTCGTTGCGGGCTGCCGACTGCAGCACCTCGATTTGTACGTCGAGCCCAATATCGGACATCATGTTGCGGATAACCTCGGCAGATCGTTCCCCTGCTCCTGCTGTCTGGAGGAAGTTGACACTAACACCGTCAAGTCCAGCAGACTCAGCCAGTGCTTGCGCCCCTTCCAGATCGTACGCCTGAGCGTCGTCGAAATCCGCAGGGTCCACGTATGCCCACTTGAAGGCTGGCGCAATCGCGCCAATTGCCGGCAGACCGATTCCCAGAAACGCTCGATCGATGTAGTCCTGGTTGTCAAACGCTTTGGCAACCGCCATCCGAGCGTCCGGGTTATCCCAAGGCGGATTGTTGTAGTTCATTGTCAGGCCCTCCCAGTTGGTGCCTGGCAATTCGACCGTCGTGAGGTCGCCGTTTGAGAGTACCTGTTCCATGACCGAGTTTGGCGGCCGCAGAAGCATGTCGATGTCGCCGGCCTCGAGCGCGGCGACCATACTGGACGGCTCGCTGATGATAACGATCTCAATTTCGTCGAGTAGCGGACCTTCGCCATACCAGTCCTCGAACTTCAACAACTTGAAGCCTTCACCGACGACTCGCGAATCGGCGTCGATCATGAACGGACCACAACCAACCGGGGCGAAGGTGAACGCTTCGCCACCCATCTCCTCGAAGGCAGTCTGGTTGATCGGCGTCAACGCGCGGCCGGGACCACGGCTGCAGGCGACGGCCAGGAAGGGGCCGAATGGCTCACTCATAACGAGCGTGAGAGTCGTGTCATCGGTCGCCTCGATCGACGTGATGCTTTCCAGCTTGTTGGCGTGCGGAGAAGCGAAGTCGGGATCGATGTTGCGTTCGTAGGTGTAGACGAAGTCATTGGCGGTCAAGGATTCGCCATTGTGGAAGGTCAAACCTTCGCGCAAGGTAAAGACATACTCGGTGCCATCCTCGGAGACGGTCCAGGTCTCAGCCAGATCCGGCACGATACCAAGGTTTTCGTCGAACTGAACCAGCGATGAGAAGAGATTGGAGATGAGCTCGCCCGCAACAACACCCTGGTTAACCAGACCCGGATCGAGGTTGGTGATCTGGGAAATGTTGTACCCAACTTTGATCGATCCGCCAGCAGTCGCGCCTTCTACTGCTGTTGGCGTTTCCGCGGCTGCAGTCAGGCTGACGCCGGCATCTTCAGTGGCGTCGACCTCCTCATCGGTGGCTTCCATATCTTCTGCTGTGGATTCTGCGTCGCCCTCGGCTTCGGTAACGGTTTCCTGTGCGCCACCGCCTTCTTCCGTGGTCGCAGTGGCATCATCGTCATCGTCATCACCACCACAGGCCGCCAGCCAGCTTGCGAACGGGATTGCGCCGCTGGCGAGAGCGACTTTCATCATTGTTCGCCGGGATACATACGGACCGCTAAGTACGGACCAATCAATTTTGTCAATTTTCGTCATTCCTGCTCCTCCAGTACAGATCGAACCGGTAGATGCTCTCGGTTCTATGAGACAGTTATCCAACAACGTGATTCGCTGATGGCGAGCACATCGCCAACATTATCGGAATGTGTCTTTCCTGGCGCTCCTTTCTTCATCGATGATGCAGGTTGCTGTGGCACGAATCCTGGTGGTCAGATTCGTGGAGAATCGAAGTGTTGGTTCGGGATAAAAGCAACAGCCTGTTCCGGGTGATGATCGCACCCGGCCACCCCAACAATCACCAGTTCTTACAGCGTCTACTGTATTATTTACGTTATTCAACCAGCATCCGGACCTAACGCGCCTGTATATTCAAGGTAGCTGCATAGACGGAAACCGCTCATTGCTAGCGCTCACTTGCCGTTGACTCGTCGTGCATAAGTTGACCCAGGATGTATTCCTCTACTCCCTGAAGATGCTCCAGCATCGCCTGCCTGGCCTGGCCGGGATCTCTTTTCCGAATTGCCTGAATGATGTTTTTATGACCATGTAGCGCCTGAAGTCTGCGTTCTTTCGTCGTGACGAAATAGCGCCTACCTTCCTGCAGCAGATGGTTTATCATCTGGACGACCTGGACGGAAACCTGGTTGTGGGATGCCTGGGCAAGCTGTGCGTGAAATTGACGGTCGATGTTCGTCAGGTCATCGTTGCGTTCGGGAAATGGAATCAGTTTTTCTTGCTCCTCGATCATCCGTTCTAGCTTGTTGATCTCAGCCTCGGTTGCCCGTACTGTCGCGAACGAACAGATTGCTGGTTCCACGATAATGCGCACTTCCCAGAGATCACCGACGATGTCGCCGGTAGCTTCCAGCACGAGAGCCAGCGGGGAGATCGCGCCTTCCGCTGAAAAATCCTGAATATACGTGCCCCCACCGTGCCTGGTCTCTACAATCCCTGAGCTCTCCAGTGTTCGAAGCGCTTCTCTGAGCGATGTTCGGCTCACATCCAGCTGTGATGCCAGTTCCCGTTCTGAAGGGAGCCGGTCGCCCGCTTTGAAGCTGCCCCGCCGGATCAGGCGGCAGATCTCGACTGCGATCTGCTGTGACAAACGTGCTCGTCGAATTGGAGATATTGCGTCTGCGTCCTGCATTCCAGTTCACCCCGGACTGGATCAGTGGTCTGACCAATTATGTACATACACTCTAGATGAGATTAAACGTATTGTCAAGAATCCTGATACACCGCGGACTCGTTCCATCCAGATGCTATGATGCCGCCATGGAGTCGGTAGCCGTCGTTCTGGTACTCGTGTCAGCCGGAATGCATGCGACCTGGAATATGCTCGCCAAACGCAGCAGCGAGCCGATCGCCTTCTTATTTGCGATCAACCTGGCGACACTGATCTATTTTGCGATTCCAGCTGCCTACATCGCCTACCGAAATCCTGTTCCGCCCGATGCCTGGATCTTCGTTGCCCTCACCGGGATTCTCAATACCTTCTACGTAATATTCCTCGGGCTCTCCTACACGCATGGCGCGTTAACCGTGGTCTACCCGGTCGCACGCGGCACCGGCGTGCTGCTGGTCCCGCTGCTGGCGATCCCGATTTTCGGAGAACAACCTACCGGTATCGCTTTTCTCGGGATAGGCGCCATTCTCGCTGGTCTCATACTCATCGGCTTTGAAGGGTTGCGATTCACTTCCTCGCACGACGTTCGTAGTTCCTTGCGTGCACTGGTGCTTCCGTTCATCACCGGACTCTTCATTGCCAGCTACTCGCTGGTCGACAATGCGGGAGTTGCCCGGGTCCACCCGCTGGTCTACTCTTACCTGCTGTTTTTGCTGATGACGGTTGGGATGCTGCCATATGTGCTGCTTCGCCGCCGGGGAGGCGTCAGACGTGCCTGGGCGAGACACCGGTCGACTGTTTTGATCGGTGGATTGCTCCTCATCTCAACCTATGCCATCGTGCTGGGGGCATTGCGGCTGGCGAATGTTGGCTATGTTGTGCCGTTGCGGGAGACGAGCATCGTCTTTAGCGCCATACTGGGGACAGTCTTTCTGGGTGAAATCATTAGCCGGTTACGGGTCGCCGCCGTCATCCTGATCGTTGCCGGGACGCTGGCTATCGCCTTTGGCGGTTAGACTGTGATTGAGGACGACATAGGACTGATCAAATTCCCAGTCGGCAACTTGGCCAAGTTCCAGCTCAGCTCGTGGGTTCAGTGGATCTATTCGTTTGTCCAGTGTAATTGACACGATATACCGGTCATCGAGTTCCAACGCATCACAAACCGCGTCCAGGGTGATCTTTAGCCCGCCGTCCAGATCCCGGCGGTAGGGTGTTTCAAAGAAGTAAGTGAGGTCGACCGCCATATTTTGTCCACGCACTTCTTTAAGCCAGCAGTCGCTTATCTGTTGATTGTCAAACGAATTTCGAACGATGGCCTGAACGCTGCGCCTGAATGCCTTCGCGGTTTTACTCAGCACTCGCCGCCTTCCAACGGTGACGTACTGGTTATTTACGCTCGGTGGTAATGGCAATGACAATCTGAGCGTTTTCACGACAACTCCCGTGTATCATCGACGCGGAATGGTGGCTGGTTTTCAGGGAAGCGGTGGAGATGGATCGGAAGCGGTTGAGGGTTGCGGTATTGCTCTCCGGCACTGGCAGGTCGCTGGAGAACCTGCTCGAGTGCCGGAATCAAGGCAATCTGGATATTGATATCCCGTTGGTCATCTCCAGTCGAGCCAGCGTCCGCGGGGTGGAGATTGCCCGTGAAGCCGGTATCGAAACGCAGATCGTCTCCCGCCGGCACGCGCCGACACCAGAAGCGAGAAGCGCCGCGATTCGGGCGATTGCTCAGCCCCTGGATATTGATCTCTACGTTCTTGGCGGCTATCTGTTGCAACTGGAGATTCTCCCGGAGTGGGAAGGCCGGATGCTCAATATCCACCCGTCCCTTCTGCCGCTGTTTGGCGGAAAAGGCATGTATGGTCACCACGTTCATCAGGCGGTGCTACAAGCCGGCATGAAAGTGTCCGGCTGTAGTGTCCACATCGTCAACGCTGAGTATGATGCTGGCCCAATCGTCGCGCAACGTTGCGTACCAGTCCGGTGGGATGACACCGTGGAATCGCTGGGCGCCCGGGTGTTCGAGGCAGAATGTCTGCTCTACCCCGAAGCTATTCAGTATTTTGCTGACGACCGGATCCAGCTAGGCGATACGATTGCCCGCGTTCTTCCAAAAGTCTAGTTGACGCAGCAGCCACAGCAAAAAACCTGTGGTAGTTTTGCGATAATTGCGCTTGTTTTGCGAAGATTGAAGGCCCTTTGCGGACATGAATTCGAACACGGAAATCTGGTCAGTGGGGCAGTGACAGTTCAAACTCAACCAAAGAGTGTCCGGCCCCCGCTGGAGCGGGAAACAATCAGGGTTGGCATTGTCGGCACGAAATTTGGCGGCAGTGTTCACCTCCCTGGGTTGCTTAATCTGCCAGGCGTTCAGGTAACGGCGGTATGCAGCGCCGATTTGCGAAACGCGAAGGCTATTGCCGGGAAGAACAATATCCCGGCTACGTTTGATGACTACCGGGTTATGTTTGAATCTGGCACGATCGACGCCGTGACGATTGCCGCTCCGCCTCACATGCACCACTCGATGGTCCTGGCCGCCTGCGAGTCAGGCATCCACATTCTCTGTGAGAAACCGCTCTCGGTATCGGCGGCTGAAGCAAGAGACATGCTCAAAATGGCAGAGGACGCCGGGATCTGCCATGCCGTTGCCTTCCAGCGCCGTTGGGAGCCAGCTCGCATCAGGATGAAACAGCTGGTCGAGCAGGGATTTATCGGTGATCTCCATTCGGTGAGCGTCATCGTCTACCGCTCATCGCTATCGGCTGAGCAATCCAGGCAGTTTGACTGGATGATGCAGCGTGAAAAAGGCGGGGGCGTCCTGGCTGCGGTTGGATCACATTACATCGATAATCTCCGCTGGTGGTTCGGCGAAATACACGCCGTAGCAGGCGCGACGCTTACGGCAGTGGCTCGGCGGGTTGACCAGGAAGGTATGAGCCGCCGGGAAGCGGACAGTGATGACAACGTAGCGTTGGTTTTGCAATTTGCCAGCGGAGCCATCGGAACCATCACGATTTCCTATACTGCCGTCGGCGATATTGGAGAAGAGCTGGTGGCGTCAGGCAGCGACGGCATGCTGGCGATTCAGGGTCACAATACGCTGTTAGGCACCCGTCGCGGCGGTCAGGTTCAGAGTATGATCGATCAGCAGAAAGCCAGCCTGCCGGCAGGCCAGCGGGAGGTTGTGCCATTTCGTCAGTTGGCAGCCGGCTGGATCAACGCCATCCGGAATGGAACCGAGGCCTCGCCATCATTCAATGACGGGGCTAAAGTGCAGGAAGTCGTCGACGCCGTCACCAGGTCGCAGGATCTCAATCGCTGGATCGATCTGAGCGGCAGACGGTGGCCGATGACCGGGTAAGGGTTTTAGAGACAGATCGGGAGAGCTACCAATGGGCTACAGAGAACAGCTGGATACACCAGCGCTCATCGTTCGTGAAGACATCCTCAACAACAACATCAACTCGATGGCATCCTATGCGGCGTCGAAGAATATCGCGCTTCGGCCACACTTCAAGACGCATAAAACAGCCGAAGTTGCCAGGCTGCAACGCGAAGCTGGCTCGACCGGTGTCACCTGCGCCAAACTCGGCGAGGCTGAAGTCCTGGCGCAGACCGGGATCTTCGACAGTATATTCATTGCCAATCAGATCATCGGACCGTTGAAGACTGCCCGGCTTGTTGCCCTGATGGACCAGATCGACGTGAGCGTCGCTGTCGACTCTGAAGTCGGCGCGCAGGGCTTGCAGGATGCCATGAGCGCCGCCGGAAAAACGCTGGATGTCATTCTCGAAGTGAACACCGGACAATCGCGGGCCGGACTCTGGCCGGAGGAAATCCTGCCGCTGGCAGAGACGATCCGGGCTGATATGCCGAACCTGCGGGTGACAGGATTGATGACCCATGAGGGGCACGCCGGGACAACCACATCAAAAGCGGAATTACATGAGACGTCGATAGACGCCGGTCAGAAGATGGTTGATACGGCCGAGCTGTTGCGAGAGCACGGTTTTGACATCGCCGTTGTCAGTGTTGGGTCGACCCCGGCCGCGTTCGAAACAACGCAGGTCGAAGGCATTACCGAGATGCGCCCCGGCACCTACGTCTTTCAGGACAATACGATCTTTCGGTTTGGCGACCTTGGGCCCGATGATTGCGCGCTACGGATCGTCGCGACGGTAACCAGCCGCCCTGCGCCAGATCGAGCCGTGCTGGACGCTGGCTCGAAAGTGTTGACCTCGGACGGATCACAGTGGAAGACGGGACACGGCTATATTGTCGAATATCCTGACGCCACCATCGTCAGGCTCAATGAGGAGCATGCCTACGTTGAACTTCCTGCCGCAACGACCGGGATGGCTATCGGCGAGAAAGTTCAGATCATCCCCAACCACGTCTGCCCAACGGTAAATCTCACCGATCAGCTGTATCTCGTCCGCGATGGTGAAGTGGTCGAGTCCTGGCCGGTGATCGCACGTGGCAAGGTGACATAACAGTCCTTGTCTGAATCAAAGGAGTAGTTCGATGGCGTCCCACTTTGACGTGATTGTGGTTGGTCTTGGCGCGATGGGAAGCGCGGCTGCCTACCACCTCGCCAGCCGGGGAGAACAGGTCCTCGGGCTTGATATGCATCCGAAGGGACACGATCTTGGATCGTCCCACGGTGATCACCGGATCATCCGCGAAGCGTATTTCGAAGCGCCGGAGTACGTCCCGATCGTGCAACGCGCCTATCAACTGTGGCGTGATCTGGAACGAGTTTCAGGCCGGGATGACATTCTGACGATGACTGGCGGGTTAATGATCGGACCACCCGATAGTCAGGTTGTGGCTGGCGCACTGGAAGCGGCCCGCATCCATCAGCTTCCCTACGAAGTGTTAACCCCGGCAGAGACGGCGGAGCGGTTTCCAGGATTTCACCTTGATCCGGACATGGTATCTGTGTACGAGGAAAATGCTGGCTATTTACAGCCAGAGTATGGCATCGATGCTCACCTCGAGTTAGCCGCTCGCCACGGCGCAACCCTGCGCCATGCTGAAGAGGTTCGGTCCTGGCGTGCCGAAGGTGAAGGTGTCAAGGTCGAAACAGCGGACAATAGCTACACCGCCAGCAAGCTGGTGTTAACCACCGGACCGTGGGCCGGTGAACTGCTGGCTGATCTCGGATTGCCGCTCGTTATCTGGCGAATCGTCAATGCCTATTTCGATGTTGAGTTGCCTCAGCAGTACCTGGCCAGCAGCTGTCCGATATACCTCTGGGACACGCCATTAGGAACCTACTACGGTTTTCCGCATCTGGCCGGCGTCGGACTGAAGATCGGTCGACACGATACCGGTGAAGAGACGACGGCTCGTACCATCCGCCGTGAGATCGATGAGGCTGAGATCCAGCAACTGCACGATATGCTAGCCAGGTATATGCCCGGCGCAGTCGGTCCGGTTCTGCGCACCATCACTTGCATGTACTCGATGACACCTGATGAGAACTTCATTATCGACCGGCATCCTGAGTATTCTCAGGTCGTCTTTGGTTGCGGATTCTCTGGACATGGCTACAAATTCGCCTCGGCGATCGGGGAGATCCTTGCTGATCTGGCCCTCGACCAAACACCTGCCTCTGATATCGAGTTTCTTTCCGCAAGCAGGTTTTCGGAGCTGCTGGTCAAGTAACTGTTTGATGCCTGTGTCATCGCTGGAAGTCGCTCTAGCAGCTTTGAGGTGACACTTCATTTCAACCTGAACTAACTCGTCTGCATCATCTACACTCCCGGGCATGGGAGGACACAGATGACGAGTCGAGCTGGCCGAATTCTCACATCTCCGATTACCGCTGTCTGCCTCGTCGTGTTTCTGGCAGACGTTGCGACTGGCATGGTCGCGCCGACGTTCTCGCTCTTTGCTCAATCGCTTGGTATATCGCTGGCGTTGCTCGGCATCATCAACACCTTTGGTGGTCTGTCGCAACTCGTTTCGTCCTTCCCGCTTGGCGCGCTTTCGGACCGCTTTAGTCGTCTCTGGCTCATACGGGGAGGAACGCTTGCGTTTGCGCTTGCGACGGTGTTGCTGGCGGTGGCTCAGGGATCGGCGAACTTGTTGCTTGCTCGCATACTCCTTGCCGTAGGCGGGTTCGCCGTCTTTAGAGTAGCCGGGGCACATCTTGGCGATATAACCACGCGCGGCCAGCGTTCATTGGCATTTGGTATTTTCGCCACCTCGCTCGGGCTGGGGTTCACCGTTGGCTCATTCTCTGGCGGGCAACTGGCCGGTCTGTTCAGCCCCCGGGTGACATTCTGGATTGCGACAGCGGTGGCGCTCCTGGCTTTCTTTCTAGCCTGGAAGTTGATGCACGATCCGCGGTCCGGGGAACGCGCCGTTTCGAGACCGGTTCCGTTGCTAGATGCGATCCGTCAGGTGGCGGGGATGCCAGCGATAGTCTTTGCCAGTCTGGGGAGCCTGCTCGTGAGCATCGCCTTCTCAGGAGCAATTACGACCTTTTTTCCGATCTATGCCAAGGATGACGCTTTCATCTCTCAAGCCGCGATCGGCACGATGTTTGCGATACGGGGTCTTGTCTCTACCGTCGGACGCGCGCCAAACGGCGTGCTGGCCCGCCACTTCGGGAATATGCCGTTGATGCTCGGCTCCCTGGCCGTACTGGCACTCGTGATGTTCGGTTTTTGGACGACAACGAATCAGATCGCACTGACCGTGTTACTGGCGATCGAAGGACTTACCTTTGGGGCTTTCCTGGTTGGAAACAACGCGTTTATCGCAGACAATACAGAACCAGAGAATCGAGGCGCAGCGACCGGTATGGAAACAACCGCTTCCGGAGTTGGCGCAACTGTAGCGCCGCTAGTACTCGGTCTGGTAGCCAGCTATTGGGGTGTTGCTGCCGTGTTTCCAGTCACCGGTAGCATCTTAGGTATTGGCTTTATCATTGCCGTTGGATTGTCGATCAACCTGCTTCGTGCAGAGCACAGTCAGCCGGATACCACTATCAGCGTTGTAGATATCGAATGATGGGGAGAAGAAAGGAATTCGCCAGTCATGACAGAATCGCAATTAGTTGATCACTTTCTGGAGATGACGGCTTCGGCAAGCAACGAACCGTTGCACTGGTCGCCGGATGGTAGCAGTGTCCGGTTTGTTTCCAGTCAGGACGGTAGTCAGGAAATCTGGGAAATCGAAGTTGATAGCCACCGGATGAGGAAGCTGACCTCCGGTATGGGTGGTGTCGGCCACCTGGCCGGGTTCAAGCCAGCCTGTTCCCCGAACGGCGATAGCATCGCCTATATCTCGGACAAATCCGGAGCGGACGAACTCTGGCTCTGGACGAGCAGGGACGAGGAAGATCGGCAGCTCACTCGATTCGGCGGAAGGATCGAGGCTTTCAGCTGGTCGCCGGACGGCGCATCTCTGGCGGTCGCCGCCAACGCGATTGGCAGCTTTCATATTTACGTTGTGAACGTGGCATCGACCAAGACCGTTCAGATCACCCACGACGATCGCTACGAGGTGTATCCATCCTTTGCTCCAGATGGAACCATCCTCTACGTAAGACTGTCCGCCGATTGGACCGATCACGAAGTGATCGCGATTAACCAGGATGGAACCGACGCCCGGACAGTCGTGACAGATACCAACTTCTTCGACTACGGGTATGGCCGCACCTTCGGCTACCCGTTGGTTTCGCCGGATAGGCAGCGGTTGCTGATTCGATCACATCGCAGCAACTGGATCAACTACTGGCTGGTAAACATAGACGGCAACGGGGATCCAGTGCAGCTGGCAGCCGCGCAAGCTGACCAGAGTGACGCTGTCTGGTCGCCGGACGGCCAGCATGTCGCTTTCGCCGAGAACCACAATGGAACGCTGGCACTCAAGGTCGCAGACGTTAAGACAGGCGCGGCGCGGACGCTCGTTCAGCCGGAGATGGGCGTATGCAGCCGGTTGTCCTGGTCTCCGGATGGCCGGTCGATTGCCTATCTCTTTGAAACGCCGACCTCGCCGACCGATCTCTGGCTCGTCGACGTCGACACCGGGGAGAGAACACAATTAACAGGAACACCCTCCGATGAAGCCGGTAATGACGCATTGCTGGTGAATCCGGAGAAGATCGTCTACGAGAGCTGGGACGGTTTGCCAATCAGCGCCTACGTCTACCGGCCAGTGAATCCTGAGTCAGGCGTCAAATACCCTGGGCTGATGTGGATACACGGCGGGCCGACGAGTCAGTTCACCGACGCGTTTCGGCCTCAGGTGCAGTTTTTTGTCCAGCAAGGCTATGTCGTCATGTTGCCGAATGTGCGTGGTAGCTCAGGGTATGGACTCGATTTTGAGGACCTTAACAACAACGACTGGGGGCACGGAGACCTGAAAGA
>CAZNYB010000078.1:17323-19245 GCA_964577155.1 uncultured Thermomicrobiales bacterium
GAAGCGGCCTACAAGCCATTCTGGTATAAGACCTACCCTGACGAGAATTACTATGTAGCCGGGAAAGCGAATACGCGACAGATGCTGCTCGATATGAAGATGTTTCTCGATTTCTACCTCAAGGGGACGCCGTACTCGTTGACCGATGAGGATGCGCCGCTGATGAGAGTCAACGGCATACTGCCGTACCGAACCTGGCTCTCGACAGTGCCGTTCTACCCGCCGGAAGACGGCCCTCGTTACGGGCTGGGCGAGCTAGATTCAGCTTGAGCTGCGTCTTGCGTTATACCCGAGAAACAGCTGGTCGAGGCTTGAGGATTGGCTGCCAGACCAGGAATGCGGAGAACACGAGAAAAATAGGGAAGATAATGCCCAGCGTCTCGTAACCGGCAACGCTCAGCGCCAGTCCGCCCGCTGCCGTAGCCACGGCCATAGTGGCGGTGAATATGGACATATAAACGCTCATTGTAGTAGCTGCTCCGGCTGGCGAGCCTTCCGCTAGCAGGGCAAGCTGGCTGGTGAACCCGATTCCGGCACAGATTCCCGATCCGGCCAGCAAGGTGATCGTCGCGTAAGCGCCGACGGGCGCGACGTAGATCGCCGACCAGCAGAAGCCCATAGCAATGGTCGAGAAGAAGAAAAGCGGCCGCAATCCAATGTTGCTAAGAAAGCTGCCGGTGGCTGTGGTGCCAAGAAATATGCCCCCACCGGAAATCATCATCGCAAAGCCTACTTCCTGCAGTGAAAAGCCAAGCTCTTCCTGGAAATAGGCCGCCGAAAACATGACTGGCGCGGCGAATCCGAACCCGCGAATGGCCGTTGAGATGAGCAGTTTCAATGTTGGCCGATCACTTACGATCGGCTTGTAAGCCTGTAGTATCGCGCTGATATTAATGCGCTGCGCTGGCGCTGCCGGGTCGCCCGGAAGCAATCGGTAAACGAGCACCAGCGCGATGGCCAGCAAGACCGTCAGAAAGGCGAACGCGCCACGCCAGAGCGCGAAATAGGCGACGCCGGTCAACACCGGAATCCCAATGATGTTCGCCGACGTGGCCATTGCCTGGGTGAAGCTCAGCGCTTTCCGCTGTGCTTCGCCACGAAACCGTGAGGCGGAGACGGCAAACGCGACCGGGTGGGTCATTGAGCCACCAAATCCAGCAAGTATCCCGCCGATCAGCAGGAGTTCGTAGTTTGGAGCGATAGCGATCATCAAGGTGCTGAGGGTAACGATTGCCAGACCGGCAGTCATCACCCGGCGTTGTCCATAGTAATCGGCGAGCGGCCCGGAGAAGAGTCCGGTGACTGCCGCCATCAGCAACGTCCCGGTTGTCACCTGAGCGACGACGGCGACCGAAGAACTGATTTCGTCGGCGATTTGCGGCAGAAACGGCGCGAACGCGACAAAACGCAACATTCCGGCGAAGACGGTCAGACAGACCGGTGTGAGAATGCGGAAATTGAGCGTGTCGAATGTCTGGCGCTCCTCAACGTCTTGAGCGTTGGGTGCAGAAATTGTCGCCATACTGGCTCCCTTCGTGCCGTCGAGCCAAACACGGACCAGCAAGGTGTCTGGAAGACAGCACGGTGTCATTGATATATGTCGGTAAGGATACAGGTGTGTTCCATCTTCGGTATCGTGGAAATTACCTATTTCTGAAACATTCCGAACTGCGTATTGGGTAATTTCGACGCATTAACCGCAGGTGGAAACGGCTTTCGTGCTTTTTTGTTTGATACGTAGAAGTGAGAGTCTGGATGACATAGCTCATTGACAGCACTCCGCGCCTGGATGGCTTCCGGATGCTGGGCGTATTTGAGCCTCACGCCCACACCTGGCTGTTGTAGCCCGAAGGAGCCAACATCACTTTTGGTCTGTGAGTGGCAATCGAGATTGATGGTACTTGTAGGGGCGAACCTTGTGT
>CAZNYB010000079.1:0-18343 GCA_964577155.1 uncultured Thermomicrobiales bacterium
AAAAGTGGTCAGCCGTATCGAGGCTCTGAAACAGCGGATTTAGAACACGTATCTAAGGAGGTGATCGAATGCCACAGGATTTTAACTTCGATTTATTGAAATCACTCTGTGAGACGCCGGGGATTCCCGGCCGGGAAGATGCTATACGAGCAGCTATCCGACCGGAAATGGAATCACTCACGGATCATATTGAAGTTGACGCACTTGGAAATCTTATTGGCACGATTCCTGGCGCCGGCGGACCCAGAGTGATGTTCGCTGCCCATATGGATGAGATCGGTTTTATCGTCAAACATATAGATGACAACGGCTTCCTCAGGATCCACCCTGTTGGCGGTTTTGATGGGCGGGTTCTGGTTGCCCAGCGGGTCCATGTACATACCTCGTCGGGAGAGCAGTTGCTCGGTGCGATGATGCCAGAGAGCAAACCGATTCACCTGATGGAAGGTGAGAAAGCCGACGCAGTCAAAGTCGAGCAGATCTTCGTTGATGTCGGTCTCCCCGCCGATGAGGTGAAAGAACGCATCGAGATTGGCGACATGGTGACGATGGAACGCACAGTCGAACGCATTGGCAACAACGTCATCGGCAAATCCTTCGACGACCGGATCTGCGTGTTCATGATGCTTGAGGCGGCGCGAAAGATAAAGGACAAATCCCCGACTGCCGAGCTGGTACTAGCGGCAACAACTCAGGAAGAAGTTGGTTTACGAGGCGCTCGCACGGCTGCCTACCATGTGCAACCGGATATTGGTGTAGCGCTCGATATTACACTGGCGATGGACATTCCAGGCGCATCGCCGCAGGACGCGGTAACCCGTCTGGGCGACGGCGCGGCGATAAAGGTGATGGACTCTAGTCATATCTCCAACTACAAACTCGTTCAGCATTTTCGGCAAATTGCCAAGGACAACGACATCAGCTATCAGCTTGAGGTGCTGCCCCACGGTGGAACGGATGCTGCCGGGTTGCAGATGGCACGAGCAGGCGCACCTGCAGTCACGATTTCTCTGCCTACCCGTTATGTTCACACAGTTGATGAAATGGCTGCTGTTGCTGATATAAACGGGATGATCGATCTTCTCGCAGCGTACATGTTGGACGCACATCGGGGAGAATACTCTCTTAGTTGATTGAAGCTCTGGGATATGTAGCCCGTTATGCTCGTTGCTTCAAGGCGACCATATCGATGTTATGCCTAGTCGTCCGCTTTTCGCAATGCTTTCGCGGTGTGAAAAATCGTGGATACAGCAACCCTCCGGAGGTTGACGTTGACCGGAGGGTTGCAGGCAACTGGTCTGGGGGAACCATGTCGCCACCATAGTTTTGTGTCCTCCGTTTATGGAGGAAGGTTCATCCGACCGTTGTCAGGCGAATCAAGATGCCTGCACACAGGGGCCGAACGAGTACCAGCGCCATCACTGCCCGTTGAACATGACCGGAAATGAAGCCGGCAAATAGGAATTTATGTCCAGAAACCACGCATCGTAGAGATCGACGGGCTGGGTAGATCCTTGACTTGCAGCGGCAACCGGTCCAATCAGGACGAGAAGGCTAACGAGTAGGAGAATGGCAAATATGCCTGCGTATCTGGAGTTATTTCTCGGATCATATCTTTGAATCGTCATCTCAACTCCTCTGGTAAGTGGCTGCATGCGATCGGTACAAACTGGAGCGCTTTGCCGAAGAACAGTCCTGCGTGGTCTCTGCGAATACATCGGCAGCTCGAAGAGCCTGGAGATCTGGTTCCCCCGGTCAAAAAGCATCTCTGCTCCAACTGTTGCTATGGCTTATGATAGAGAAATCGCCGCGCTAGCACATCCGTCGACTGACGCAATTGATAATCTGGCCGTTTGTTAATGACTACGTCATTTGACGTACTCAGCTACATGCCAGGTGGTGTTCACTTCCGTTGGTGGGGTGTTATCTGGTCGTGAAAACGCCTCAGGAAGCGCTTATTGAAATATTGACAGTGCGAGCACGGGTGCCATTTACATAGAAGAGAATCTCGTACGGATTTGAACTTCCAGGACTGGAAGGTGTCGCTAGCGATATCGGCACCGACAGCCAGCCTTCTTCAAAAGCAGCAACCGGGTATCGTTGTCTGCTGACAAACTTTCCGTAGAGTATTACGTCAAACTCAACCACATCATCAATGCGAAGATCGGAGAGATTTACCGCAGCGATCAGCTTCGCTTCTGATGCGCCGTCTTCAACCCGATAGGTCCGTAGCGGATCACCCGACGGTTCTCCAGTTTCAGTGTCCATACTTTCAACGATTGCAGCTTCAATCAGTGACACACCTGAAACAAAGGGCGTAGAAGTCGGCGCGGGCGTCGCCGTTGGAGCTGGGGTTGACGTTGGAACCCTGCCTTCGAGGACGGTAAAGGGAAGCACAACAGTCTCAGCGCCGTTGATCAGCACACTCACCGAATACTCGCCTGGCACGAGACTGTCGTCGACCGGAAATGTAAAGGTGATTTGGTGCTCGTTTGAGTCATCGCCCGGATCGAATACAGGTTGCCCACCATCTGGCGTTGCCTGACGTATCAGAATATCCTCACGGTAGAGCAACGCATGAAACTGCAGAGCAGGTGTAGCCGCTTCCGTCGACACCCGAATGACAGCGACAAAAGTTCCCGCGAATAGATCAAATGCATTCCCTTGAGCGATTGGATCACCACTCGCGTCGGTACCAAGGGCCATCGTTGAGAACACAATGAGATCTTGAAGTTTCTCTGAGCCAATGCGGAATGGATACGATTCAAACTTTTGACCATTTATCCGCAGCTCAACGGAATGCGTGAGGTTGTAGTCGAAATTCTCAATAACCTGAAGGCCGAGGGCAACCCAGGTTGCGCTATCGCCCGATGGTTCGACTATTGATTCGCTCTGGCTGATGATCGTTGATCCTTCGAACCAGAATGCGCGGAAGGTCAATTCCTCCCGGAAATTAGACACCAGGACAGAAATAAAGACGTTGCGTGCATTTGCCGGGATAACTGCAAGCTCTTCGATAGGTGAACCGTCACTGTTGACATTCGTCGCCAGGGCAACCCGTTCGACTACATAATCATTAGACATCGATACCGGGGATGGTATTGATTCGCTGGAGGTCGCCGTAATCTCTGGCGCGCTCTCAGGTGGGGTCTCTGACGAAACGCCTTGATCCCTGGAGTCAACCTCGCAGCCCGTCAGCAACAGAACCAGTATGATAAACAGAGGCAGAACGAATCTAGATGCCGGTAGGTTTATGATAAGGGCCAAACGCCTCTTCATATTCTTCAGCGACTTCCTGGCCTGTCATGTGAAGGTAAACGCGGGTCGTGACCGGAGAAGCGTGTCCTAAAATCGTCTGAACTGTCGATTCGCGTACCCTCCGGCGCACCAGTTCTGTTGCCAGGCCATGACGAAAAGAGTGTGGAGTGACCTTCGCTTCGACGCCGGCGGCATCACAGAGTTCCGCGACAATATGCTCGACCGTTCGAGGCGATATATGATTACCCGGTTTTCCGGGAAAATCACGCCCTGAGAACGCTGGATACAATCCAGTCCCGCGCCCTCCGTCACGCCTGGCTGTCCAATAGGCCAGCAAATATTCCGCGGTTTCCGCATCGAATAGCACCGTCCGACTTTTCCCACCTTTGGCGCGGTAAATAGATGCTGTTCCCTCATTCATATTAATGTCACGGCGCCGAAGGGCACACAGCTCGGATACCCGCACCCCTGTGCGATAGAGGAACAAGATCATCGCCCTGATCTTCAATCTCCGCAGATCTTTTGCGGGAGTGTCCTCACGAGGGACGGATTTCACATACTCAACGATTTTTTCTAATTCAGCCTTATACACATCGGGTGGCGGTGGTGTAAAACGCGGCATCATCGCGCTAATACGAGTTTGCAGCTTATCGACCGATAGTTCAGCATGGAAATCAAAGGCAACCAGGTAGGAGTACCATTTTCTTATTGCGGCTAACTGTGTTTGCAGTGTTCTCATACTCGAGATATCTTCGGGCGTGCGCAAATCTGGGGGCATCTCTGCGGCGGCAAATGAAGTAACGTGATCTTCACGCAAATCGGTTACCCGGGCTGAGACGGCATCCAGGCCATAGTCTCGCTCCAAATGTGCCAGAAACTTCCTGATCGCGTAGTCGTACGTCTTTCTCGACCGGGGGGATAGGTGGAGATCCTCATCAATAAATCGTCGGTGTGCGTCCGAGATAGTCGTGTTCACTGGTACTCCATCCGAAACAATGCTCTTCAATCAGTGTACGTACATAGTGTACGACAATGTTGATTGCCACGTTGCCATGAAGCCGATGGAGAAAGCCAGATTATACGCTCGTTTGGACACTTCAAGACTGATTGAGTGAACAGATGTTGACCTGACGGCGATGGGTCGTTATTCTTATCCTAGAAGTGAAGAGTTTTCTGTTTTTTCTGAGGGGTACGATGATCAAGTAACAACCATTGCGAACGTATTGTAGCCGGTCTGCCAACGCAGAAATTCGGCGCTACTGCAAGGTTGGTTACATGTATCTCTCAGTCTCCCGCATTTCACACACATTCGGTCCGAAAACCGTTCTTCAAAATGTCTCATTCAATATAAGTCCCGGTGACCGCGTTGGCCTGGTTGGCGCCAACGGATCAGGCAAGACAACGCTGCTGCGCATTATCGCAGGTCAACTCTCTCCTGATGCCGGGTCCGTTAGCAGTCGATCAGACCTGAGGCAAAGTTATTTGCCGCAGCATGCACTCGACATGCCTCCTGATACAACCGTCAGAGATCTCATCGACAATGCGACCGGAGGATTGCGGCAGATCGAGCTAAAGCTGCGCGAGCTTGAACAGGCAATGTCGGATCGCACTGAGCTAACAGATCAACTCTTCCTTGAGTATGAGCATTGCCAAGCAAAATTTGAAGATCGTGGTGGATACGACATTGACTATCGAATTGACACCGTGCTTTCAGGGTTGGATATAGACGACATCCCGCGAACACAACCAATCAATACGCTTTCCGGTGGTGAAAATGGAAGACTCCAACTCGCCATGTTGCTATTGCAGTCTCCAGACTTGCTGCTGCTAGATGAGCCGACCAATCATCTGGATGTCGAAGGGGCCGCCTGGCTGAGCAGCTTCCTGTCCGATTTCCATGGCGCGATACTCACTGTTTCACATGACCGGAGATTTCTAAACGACACGGTTACCAGAATTCTGGATCTCGACGAGCTTTCCCATTCGGTAGTCGAATACTCCGGCAACTATGACTTCTACCGTAAAGAGAAGCGGCGCGAGCTCGATGATTGGAATGAACGCTTCGTCGATCAACAGCGAGAAATCAAGGAGTTAAAGCGACTCATCAGAGCACGAGCCGCAGCTCGAACGGAAAAAATTCCAGCTGCTTCAGACCCGGATAAATCTCTTTACAATGCCAGGGGTGCACGGGCGGATGCAACGGCCGCACGGGACATTCGCTGGTTTCGAGAGCGACTGAAAAGATTGGAGGAGAACCCGGTCCCGAAACCTCCGGACCCAATACAATTCGATTCGTCGTTTTCGAATGAAAAAATACGTAGCTCCGATGTCATCACATTAGACGGAATCAGTAAGAGCTTCGGGAGTTCGAAGTTGCTCGACTATGTAAGTTTTGTGCTAGATAACCACAGCCGGATCGCGTTTGTCGGGCCAAATGGAGCAGGGAAATCAACGCTCTTAAAGATAATTGCTGGCATTATCGAACCTGACGGAGGGATCCGAACTGCCGCACCTGGCGTCCGGATCGGTTACCTTGACCAGGATGCAACTAACTTGAACGAGAAAGTGACCCTGTTCGAGGCCTACTCAGACGGTCTTTCAGGATATGAACACCATCTCGTTAGCGACCTCCTCACTCACGGCCGGTTCCTTTACAATGACCTTGATATCCTGGTTGGAGATCTGAGTCTAGGGCAACGTCGTAAGCTGCAGATTGCACGCTGTATCGCGAATCAGGTCAATGTATTGGTTCTCGATGAACCAACGAATTTTCTCAGCCTCGATGTGCTCGAAGAATTTGAACGCGCCATAGTGGATTTTGCCGGGCCGGTGGTCGCTGTTTCGCATGACCGCTGGTTCCTCGAACGTTTCGCCGGGCAGATCTGGACATTGGAAGATGGTCGAATCGGTCAGCACTTTGACGATCTCGAAGTTGCGCTTGCGAGCCAACGACAACTGAATGTGGATCAAGGCCACCGCAAGAGAGTTGAAACCATATGAGAAATCCACTCATGAGCAGCGATCGCATCTACCTTCGACCGGCAGAACGCGGGGATGCCGAGATTATCGCGGAACACTGGCATGATGAATCGTACTTGAGCATTATTGACGGTGGCCGGGTTCCGGTTAGCCCAATCGAAATTGCCTGGCAGATTGACGTGCAACATAAACAGCAACCGCCTGAGTTTATCGAACTGGCAGCTTGCCTGCGAGAAAGTGATCTGTTTATCGGAAATTTTGGGCTCTGGCATATTGACTGGACGAATCGGACGGCGGAAACAGGCTCGCATCTCGGTCCGGATTATCGCGACAAAGGATACGGAACCGAGGCAAAGCACCTGATGCTGAAGTATGCATTTGACGTGCTCCAGCTACATATGATCTGGTCGACAGTCTGGGAACCGAACCAGCGCTCCGCAGCAGCGTTGATCAAACAGGGCTACCAGCCGGCAGGACGTTTCAAGTGGAGCGGCATCCAGGATGGCTCCTATCATGACATGCTACTGTTTGACCTGACCCGAGACGACTGGCAGACGGCATACGAAATCTGGCTCACGAAGCTATTCGACGACGGCTAATTGCACTGAGTAAACAACACACCACGTCGACAATGTTCTGAAAATAGGATCGGAGAAAGAGTCTACCCGACAATGAAAGCTATCTATCTAACCGGTGAGAATGTTTATCTTCGAGCGTTCACCATCGACGATAAAGATCATGCGGCTGCCTGGGCTGACGGTCCCTGGCCAATAAACTCTGTGCGGGGTGAAGAGATTCTCAAAGACTGGCATAAATCGTTTTGGCCCGACCGGAGAAACTATGCCATCTGCAGTCAGGCTTCTGAAGAGGTTCTCGGGAAATGTGGAGTTGAAATTTACCAGCGGACCGCTGATGTATCGCTGAACACCGCACCATGGATCGAACAGGGTGATGAAATCAAAGCGGAGGTGATGGCCATCATCGTTCCATGGTTGAGCATGGAGTGGGACATGATGAATGTAACCGTCGCTGTGCCTGGCGATCACCCGGCCATGAAGTCACAGGCAGACGAGTTAGGCATGGAATGTCTCGGGACATTTCGCCAGTTCTTCGCGCGACCTGGTGGGAAACGAGTCGACTGCCACTTCTATCAGAAACTCAACGGTATGATCGAGGTACCAGGTGCGTAACCCACTTCTCGTAAGCGAACGAGTGTATCTTCGGCCCGAGGAGCCGGGTGATGCAGAACGTATGGCCAGCTTTTATGCGAACGAAGTCGATGACTTCACCGATGACGGTGGACGCAGGCCGATCAGTCCCATTATGATGAAGCAACTCATCGAACAAGATGCGAAGAAGCAACCACCTGACAGCTTTATTCTTGCCTCGTGCCTGAGGGAAACTGACGATCTCATTGGCTGGGTTGGCTGCTTTGATGTCGATGTTGTAAATCTCACCGCCGAGACCATGTCGTTTTTTGCTCCTGGCGAATATCGCAGCAGAGGTTACGGCACGGAGTCCAAGTTCCTGTTGCTGGAGTACTGCTTTGATTGGCTGGGGTTGGAATATCTGCAATCTTACGTCTATGAAGCCAACGCACGTTCAGCTGCCGCGTTGCGGAAACAGGGCTACCGACCTGCCGGACGACTCAAATGGTCCGCACCGCGCCGCGGCGTCTACCTGGACACACTTTTGTTCGATATCAACCGCGATGAGTGGTTAGAGGCCCGAACTGCCTACCGGGAATCCTTGCAGGTGTAATGCACTTCCCGACACTTCTGTCTAATATGGCTACTGATCTCATGCTGTAATCAGAGAGGACGTCGGGCCGTGGCGCAAAACAGAGTTCTTCCTGCCAGTACGGAATTCTGGCTTGGAACAGCGGTGGTCGCCTTCTCCACCGTTTTGATGCTGGATCTCATTCGGGTTTTCACCAGCCACCTCGTCTTTTACGTCAACCCGATCAGCGCCCTCGATCGAGCCGAGATAACCGTTGCCGCGCTGATTGTTTTCGTCTCCCCTGTCGTGGCTGGACTGATCGTCGATAGATTCGGACTCCCTCATACAGTCCGCTGGTCAGCGACGGTACTCGCCGTCGCATCACTGCTGCTTCAATTCACCGACGCCGTAGAGCCCAGGCTGATTCTCGGGGCGCTTGGCATCATCTGCTGGGGATGGACGAAGGTCGCCCTCCTGGTGAGCAAACGCCAGGAAGTTGCCTTCGGCATAGCGATTGGGCTGGCTCTCGAAACTGCTATCCGCATCGCGTTTGGCGTAATGGGGCTACAGTGGATGCCTGATGTCTCCACCTTGATCGTTACCAGCCTGATAAGCATAGGACTCGTCGCCACTGTCTGGAAACTCAACGTTAGCGGCATTACGATCAATGCCAGTTTGCTGGACGCACTGCCTGTACTTGTAATTGGCCCTGCGATAGCGCTCTACTACCTGATCTTTGGCAATGTCACTTTGCTGGAAGTCCAGGCAGATATTTCGTTCACCGGCGCGACACTCGTTTTGTCGCTTGGTTTCGGTCTCGGGATAACGATCACGGCCATTCGACTGGCGGCACTGTCGTCCGGACCGATGGCCAGTATGGCCTTGTCTAGATTCTTATTGCTCGATATCGCCATTGGCACGTTCGGGCTGATCATCCTCTGGTCCTCTGCGGAGATAAAGCTCCTTGGACTTCTGTTTATTGTGGTTACCAGCGTGGAGTTGTTTACCTTTGCCTTGCTGCCGCCCGAAACCAGCACTGTCCCGAAAAAAGCCCATTCGACGGCGATCTGGTTTGCCGTCGGCATGGTCGTTCAGTTTATCGTGCTCTTTCTGTACTACTCGGCGTCCGGTTCGTGGTTTTTCACCGGTCTTGCCTGGGCACTGCTGGTACTCGGAGCTTCGTTCAATGTCTACCGGGTCACCCGAAATGTTCAGAGCCAGATCTGGCCAGTTCGTTCGCTGGTCCTGCCAGTCGCAATCATCCTTCTGGTTCTGGCGTCCGCCACAGCGCTTCAATATGCGACCTGGTCGGCCGAAGCATCGACCGAAGAAATAGGCGACTCGCTCACGATTGCGACCTACAACGTACATACCGGGTTCTCCAACAACATCGAATTCGATCTCGTAGCGATCGCCGAGACGATCGAAGCAGCCGACCCGGATGTCGTCGTCCTTGAAGAGATCAGCCGCAACTGGGCGGTGATGAGCGGCAACGATCTGATCCTCTGGTTCAGCGACCGGTTGAAGATGCCCTACGTCTGGGGACCGGCATCCACCGATGATCTCTGGGGCAATGCGATACTGAGTAAAGCGCCAATGTCAAACGAAACGCTCATAAAATATCAGGCGGCGGATCGGTTGAAACGAGCACTGGTCAGCGTTGAGCTCGAAACGCCGATGGGCCAGGTGCTGATGATCGGCACGCACCTTGCCTTCCCGGACAATGCCGAAGCCGTCCGCCTTGAGCAGTCGGATGAACTACTTGAATACTGGGCAGGAAGACCGCACACGATCATCGCCGGAGATTTCAACGCTACTCCTGATTCTCCTGTCATTTCCAACATCATTAATGCCGGATTTGTTGATACCGGCGCAGAACTCGGTCCGGATGCAGTTACGACCCCGGACGGCCGAAGAATTGACTACATCTTCACAACCCCTGATCTGACGTTGACTGACGTTCAAATCATTGACAATGATGCGTCCGATCATTTTCTCGTCTTCGCGACATTCGAAGTTTCCCAGTAGGTCAATAGATTGGTACTCAACCGGTTCCCTGGTGCTACGATTGACCGGCAAGTCAATGTGAGCAAGAGGCTGAGAGGATCGAGCTATTATGGTAAGCACATCGAAAGAGAAGAAAACGGCGTTCGATGTCCGTCATCAGAGCAAAACGCTGTATGACGGACGCGATCGCGCCCCTGCCCGATCGTATATGCGAGCTATTGGCTGGGAGGATGAGGACTTCACCAAACCGGTGATTGGCGTCGCACATTCCTGGATCGAGACGATGCCATGCAATTTCGGATTGCGACGTCTGGCGCAGTATGTCAAACGAGGCGTTCGCGAAGCAGGCGGATCTCCGATGGAGGTCAACACCATTGCGATCAGCGACGGGATAACGATGGGCACCGAAGGCATGAAAACGTCGCTCATCAGCCGGGAGGTCATCGCCGACTCGATCGAACTCGTCGCCAGAGGTCACATGTTCGACGCCATCATTATCCTCGCAGCCTGCGACAAGACCCTTCCCGCAGCGGCGATGGCGCTGTTGCGGCTCGATATCCCGGGATTCATTCTCTACGGCGGCTCAATTCTGCCAGGACATTTTCAGGGTCGAGATGTCACCATTCAGGATGTGTTCGAAGGGGTTGGGGCCAATGCAGCCGGGAACATGAGTGACGAAGACCTGATGGAACTCGAACGGGTAGCCTGCCCGGGAGAGGGAGCGTGCGGTGGTCAGTTCACCGCCAATACGATGGCAACGGCCATTGAGGTCATGGGTCTCTCTCCAACCGGATTCGCCGCTGTGCCACAGGTCGATCCGAAGAAAGAGCAGCTCGGCGTAAGCGCTGGCAAACTGGTGGTTGAACAGCTGGAGAGCGGGTTGCGACCGCGACAAATCGCGACAAAACAGGCGTTTCTGAACGGCGTTGCCAGCGCCGCTGCAACCGGCGGATCGACGAATATCATTCTTCATTTTATGGCCATGGCCAGAGAGGCCGGTGTCGATCTTGAACTAGATGACTTCAATCCCATCAGCGACAACACACCGATCATAGCCGATCTCAAACCCAGTGGTGAGTACACCGCAGTTGACGTCTACAACGCCGGTGGAATCGGTCTGATATCGAAGCGGCTCATTGAAGGCGGCAAGGTTGACGGGAGTCAGCTCACTCCTACCGGAAAGACCCTTTGGGAAGAGGTCAAGGACGTCGAGGAAACACCTGGTCAGCAAGTTGTCCTGACAACCGAAACCGCCAAGAAACAGACCGGCGGCCTTGTCGTATTGCGCGGCAATCTCGCGCCAGAAGGCGGAGTCATCAAAGTTGCCGGGGCAGACCGATCGGTGCATCGAGGACCGGCGCGTATCTTCGAACGGGAAGAAGACGCGATGGCTGCAGTGACTGCCGGCGAGATTGTGCCCGGTGATGTTGTCGTCATCCGGTATGAAGGACCTCGCGGCGGACCCGGTATGCGGGAGATGCTCGGCGTGACAGCTGCGCTAGTCGGTGAAGGACTTGGCGAAACGGTGGCTTTGCTAACCGATGGTCGATTCAGCGGGGCAACTCGAGGATTTATGGTCGGGCATGTTGCGCCTGAAGCAGCCGTTCGAGGACCAATCGCTGCGCTCCAGGAAGGTGACATCATCAATATTGATGTTGACAAACGCCGGTTGGACGTTGAACTGACCGAAGATGAGATCAATGCGCGATTGACTAACTGGCAACAACCAAAACCCCGTTACGAGAGCGGGGTATTTGCCAAATATGTCGCACTGGTGTCGTCGGCAGCCGAAGGCGCGATTACTCAACCAGTGTTGTAGAATCGCCCGGTGTTGCTATGACGACGACGCGCCGTAAGTGACTGGCGCACAGCACGTACGGGGCAGATATTTTGGCTGCGATTGACACAAAAGAGCAAGTCAGCGATCAATCGCAGACCAGTGTCGTCGATCAGGCTGAGCCAGACAGCGCAGATAAATCAGTCGAAGTAGCTGATGAACAGCCACCGAATACCCGTGGTTCGGTAACGGTTGCCGGAGCTCACTTCTCTCACGATCTCTACTCGTCGTTTCGAGATCCGCTGATCCCGGTGGTGCAAGATCGTCTCGGCATTTCGCTGGCGATGGCGAGTCTGATGGTGCCCGCCCAGTCATTCCCGAGTCTGCTTCAGCCCTTTTTCGGCGTACTCGCGGATCGAACCAGTAAGCGCTGGTTCGTGGTGCTTGCCCCGGCAGTAGCAGGCATAACCATTTCGTCAATCGGTATAGCTCCTAACTTTGCAATCGTGCTGTTGCTGCTCTTCACTGCCGGATTAGCCTCAGCCGCCTTCCACACCCCTGCAGTCGCGCTCATGGGTGAATACGGGGGATCGAAAACCGGTCAGGCAATGGCCATATTCCAGGCAGGCGGGTCTCTGGCAAGAGGACTGGGACCACTCGTTGTCACCGGGGCTATAGCGATCTTTACCGTTGATGGCTTATGGGTCGTCATGATCTTCGGAATACTGGCATCCATCGCGCTCTATTTCACCGTCGATACGACAATCAGTGATTCGATGCAAAAGGGAGAAAGCAAGGTAGGTGTCCGGGCTGTCATGAAAGCCCGTGGCAAATACATCGGCGCGCTGCTTGGCTTTGGCTTTTTCCGCAGCGCTACTCGAGCGCCGTTTACTATCTTTCTTGTGGCGTTATTGCTAGAGCAGGGTCGCAGCGAATGGTATGCCGGCATGTCGTTGTCAGTCATATTTACTGCGGGAATCGCAGGCGGGTTTATCGGCGGCATGCTCTCGGACAGGTTCGGACGACGGTCTATTATGGCGGTCAGCACGGCACTACTCGTCCCGACCTACTATCTCTACCTGGTACTTGAAAATGGAACGATCTGGGTCATGAGCCTGCTGGCGCTGGCTGGTGTGCTCTCGATGGCCTCTGGACCGGTGGAACTGGCACTGTCTCAGGATATGCTGCCCGAAGCGCGTGGACCGATGGCTGGTGTGATTCTCGCCTTTCGGTTTGTAACGATGAGCATCATCGCCTTTGCCTTCGGTGTGCTTGCAGACATCATCGGACTAGAGAACGCATACTGGATTGTCCCGGCGTTCTCCGTCGTCGCCGTCGCTCTGGTTCCACTGTTTCCCAGGAAAGGGGAAGTGTTGCCGCCGATTGAAATGCCAGCTGCAGCCGAAACCGTGCCTTCATGACAACCGCCACCAAATCTCCGGAACAGTCGGTTTCCTCCACGGAATCGAAGGCTGATTCGGAAGATAGTTCGTTCAATCTGCGCGGCACGATCACGATGGCCGGAGCCCACGCCGCACATGACATGTACGGTGGCTTTCTCGGTCCACTCCTGCCAGCCGTTCAGGCTAAGCTGGCACTATCCCTCACCGCAGCCAGTTTCATGTTTCCCGCATCGCTGATCCCGGGAATATTCCAGCCGTTTCTCGGATACATGATCGATAAGACAAGCCGCCGCTGGTTTGTAGTGCTTGGGCCAGGTCTGACCGCTGTCACCATATCGTCGATTGGTCTTGTCAATCACTACTTCGTCGTTCTGTCGCTGTTATTTATTTCAGGCATTTCGTCCGGACTCTTCCACGCGCCGGCCGTCGCATTGATGGGTGAGTACGGCGGCAACAGGATGGGACGCGCCATGTCTTTCTTCATGGCAGGCGCGGAGATTTCGCGAGCACTTGCCCCGCTCATCATTACCGCCGCAATTGCCTTGCTGACGTTGGAGGGTTCGGCAGCGGTGATGGTCTTTGGCATCGTCGCATCAGTCATCCTCTATTTCACGGTTGATACCCGGGCTAGCGATACCGAACGGTTATCCAAAGAAGCGCCAAACCTTCGTGCGCTGCTCGGAGCGCGACGAAAATGGCTCATCGCACTAATCGGCTTGATGATCGTCAACGCCATCGCCGTCGGTCCGTTTCATTTCTTCCTCGTTAAGTTTCTTGATGACGAGGGACATAGCAGCTGGTATGGAGGGCTGGCGCTAACAGTCTTATTCGCGGCGGGGGTTGCAGGAATGCTGATTGGCGGAATAATTTCCGACCACATCGGACGGCGAAAAACGCTCTATCTATCAGTGATTGTCGCCGTGCCGATGAGCTACCTGTACCTCTATCTCGAGGATGGTTCCTTTTTGCCATTCCTGGCGCTGATCCCGACCGGGATGGCGTTGGCATCCGTGAGACCGATCAGCATGGCATTCGCGCAGGAACTATTGCCGGAAGCGAGAGGTGCTATGGCAGGTGGAGTTCTGGCCCTTAGTTTCGTGACGTTGAGCTTCGTTGCAATTGGATTTGGCGCTATTGCCGATCAGATTGGGTTGAAAGAGACATTCTATTTTGTTGCGGCAGCTTCGCTGTTTTCACTGCCGCTCATTGCCATGTTGCCATCTCCTGAGCAGATCGCCCGTCAGCGTTCCTGAGATCCCTGAGCAACGACCGGAATCAGGATATGTGATGGATGCTCGGCGTCATGCAGCACTCGTTGAGACGCGATGACCATTTCGTTGTCCTGGAAATTATTTGGCGCACCGGAATTTGTATTACGATCGTACTTTGGAAACCAGCTGCTCGTGATTTCTAGTCGAATCCGGTGCCCGGCCAGGAAGCGATTTCCAGTGGCGTCCATGCCGAATTTGAATTCGTAAGTGTGGTCTGGCACCAGCATCTCCGGCGTTTCAAAACCGTTGCGAAAACGTGCTCGAAGCGCGCCATGGCAGAGATATCTCGCGCTTCCGTCCGGGTAAACGTCCACAAGCCGGGCATGCCAGTCAGTGTCAAGCGCCGAAGATGCCGCATACAACACAATCGATATTGGACCGATTATGTCGAAAGATTCCGTCAACGGAGCACTGGTATAGCAGAGCATATCGTCGCGGATGGACGGGATCCGATCATCCACCGGTCCATCGTGCAGGTTCCAGAGCATTCCGTTTGGGTCAGCTGGATCATAGAGAAATGTGTCAGCAGCTTCATCGCCAGGCGGCTGAAACGAGAGCGACCCGTCACCTTTCAGGCTGTTGGCGTGACCTGAGCTGTGCAGGTAGAGAGCAGTCGCCTCTGCGTCAATGACAGGCCAGTCATCGAACGTCCGCCACTCGTTGGCGCCCATCAGAAAAACGTGCACTGGTTTGTCATCCTCAATGCCATTGTCGACGCCTTTCAACCACCGATCATAGAACTTGACAATATAGTCGTTGAGATTGATGACCGCCTGCTTGCCGAAATCAACGCCGTTGAGGGTAGTCCCCCTGTTCACCCAGTGAGGCCATGGTCCGATAATGAGATGCTGATTGGAACGCGCATATTCGGTAGCGCCGTACTCGCTCATTCCCGAGAAATTTGTTGGTGCGCCGGGGAAGTTCATGTCGTACCAGCCGGTGATATTCAGCGCCGCAACATCCATCTCCGACCAGGACTTCTGATAAGAGCACTTCTTCCAGAGATCATCCCAGTTCGGATGCCTCATCATCTCATCCCACCATGCGCTGGAGGTGCCTGCCAGGTCTGGCAGCTCCGAAATCGGCAACGCATCGAAGTACTCCTGCGATTCGGTAAACAGCTCCATGAACGCCTGGTCCTGAAAAGACCGGCGACCCATCTTGAGCATCCACTCTCCCATCGGGAGCAGAAACACACCGTTGAGTATCGGCTCGTTGCTAAATGCGTCAGGCGGGGAACAGATGGGCACGATTGCTTTCAAATGTGGCGGCGATTGCGAAGCAGCAAACCACTGCGTCTGAGCGACGTACGAACCGCCAGCCATCCCAATATTTCCGTCACACCAGCTCTGTTCGGCAATCCACTCGACCGTGTCATAGCCATCTTCTGCCTCATTGATATATGGAAAGAATTCGCCGTCTGAGTTGAATCGTCCTCGAGTGTCCTGGATGGCGACAATGTACCCTCTCCTGGCAAGGCTCTCATAGAATGGGTTGCGCACGAGCACTTTGTTATAGGGTGTTCGGATAAGAATGACTGGAAATGCCTCTTCCAGATCAGGGCGGATCAGATCCATGGAGAGGTGCAGGCCGTCTCTCATCGGAGTCAATAGTCCGTGGCGAATATGTATCTGATCTGAAACTATCGGCGACAGTTCGCCTACCGGGAGTATGTCCTGAACGCTATCTTCCTTTGCCATGTCTTTTCCTTCAATCCACACGGATCAGGGCAAGAATCATTGGATATAGTTTAGTTCGATTCCAGCACAAAGGCCGGAAACACACAGGGGCAATCTTGCGTCACGATGTTAGTGGTTCTCAGCTGTCTGCGCGATAGAAAACCTGCTACGATACCGATTCAGTTTCGATGAATTGGATGTTCTGAAGAAAGGATAGTCAAATGGCTCGATTTCACGGCATCTGGCCCGCCATGCCCAGCCCCCTGACACCAGATTACGAAATCGATCGCGAAGGGACGCACAACGTCGTCAACTTCCTGATCGACAGCGGGGTCCACGGTATCTCAGCGCTCGGGTCAACCGGCGAGTGTGCTGGTCTCAGCAAATCTCAACGACGTGACCTTCTAGCTGCGACGCTGGAAGCCGCGGACGGACGGATACCAGTCATGGGTGGCGCGAACGGCACCCATTTCGAAGATATCTACGCCGACCTGGAAATGAACGCTGAGCTTGGATCAGCTGGCGCGCTCGTTCCGCCACCATTCTATTATCCGGTATCGATTTCGACCGTCATCAATTTTTTCACGGCGCTGGCCGATCGCAGCCCGGTGCCGATTTTTCTCTACCACATCCCACGTATGACGAAAGTTCACATCGCGGTAGAAGCGGTTGAAGAGCTAGCGCACCATGAAAACATCGTTGGACTCAAAGACAGCGATGGCGTCATGGCGTTCTTCCAGGATGTAGCGCGCATCGCCAATCAGGTGGATGACTTCAGCGCCTTTACCGGCGGAGACGCGATTCTCTTCCCCTGCCTGGCCGTCGGCGGCCACGGCATCATCGGAGCAACGGTCAACGTTGTGCCAGACGTCGAGCGCGCCCTCTATGACGCCTTCCGGGCAGGCGACTATCCGCGGGCGCTTGAGCTGCAATACGAGATCAATGCCAAAGGACCGGTGGCCCGGGCTGGCGAATTCCCGGCTGGTTTCAAAGGCAGTCTGGCTGCACGAGGTCTCTGCGGCACAACCATGACCCGGCCAATACCCGGTCTGACAGACGCTCAGCTAGCTGAATTGCGAGCTGAGATGGAGAATGTCGGCATTCTCACACCTGAAGCTGTGCCGGCTGACTAGGCTACAGCTGATAGTATTCGACGCTCTTGCCGTTCAATCCAATGTATGGCCGGCAAGAGCGCAGGCGTGTCGAACGACGTCGAACTGACGGTCGGTGAGAAGATGTCGGATAGCTTGCGCGGTTAGGAAGTACAACTGAAGCGATGCAGCAATTGTATCTTCAAACGTTTCGTCATGGATTCCGAATGCACGGTGTTGAGCCGTCGTCCAGGTTGATCCCATCTCTTCGGCAACAAGATCCCACAGGGTATTTTCACTCTGGTAAAGCAACCGGCGGTGAACCGCCGCTATCCGTGCCATCCGCGCTGCCAGAAGATACCGTTGTATGGCAGCTCCAGTCCGTCGATGGTCTCGTGACAGGTAGATCAGCTTGTGCACTTCTTCTGCGTAGCCGGTTATCTCCTCGGCAACCCAGCTGTCGCAGATCTCATCTCCAACAACATCCCAGGTCCAGGACTGCGCCTCCTCAATGAGCTGTGCCGCGATGTCGGCCGGGTCGAGCAGTATTTTCGCGGTACACCAGCCAGGAATAACCCAACCCGCTTCGCCCGGTGATCCAAATGCTGTGCGAACGTCTTCCACCGTGATATGAGAAATTGAAACCAGGTAGTGGTCGACCCGATAGAGCCGGTAGTCTGGACCGGAGCCGATGGCAAGCAGATCGACATCGGATTCTGCAGTCGCGTCATCTCTTGCCCAACTTCCAGTCAGAAGTACGGCCTTCGCGCCACTGTTCAAGAGGTTACCGGCAAAATCCTTGGAGATGCGGCTCACATCTTCGTTTATCGGACACATCACGTTGAATTCACCTCGTTGAATGCGTCATCTGGCACTTTAAGACTGCTCGAGTCAACATTTTATGCTGAAACTGCTTTTGCAGGTGCCGGGATCTGCGGAGCGGAATCGAGTGACCGAATCCGGGAGAACAACGGCCAGATCACAGCCAGCAAACCGCCGATTCCTGCAACCACCAGCGCGGCCCGAATCCCGAGCGCACTAGCAACTAAACCGCCGGTCAGATTTCCCAACGGCAACACACCCCAGACCATAAACCTCATTGAGGCATTCATCCGGCCAAGCAGGTGATCTGGGGTGATAGATTGGCGGAGGCTAACCT
>CAZNYB010000080.1:0-16499 GCA_964577155.1 uncultured Thermomicrobiales bacterium
ACAATAGCCCGTCGGTTCGCGTTTGTGCCAACCGACCGTCTCCTCACTGCTACTGCTACACTTGAGTTCAGATCGGATCATGTGAGGAGCTCCAATGGTTGCCCTTGACTGGCGCGCTCAACGCCGTGGGGAGCGTCCCACGATTTACGGACGCGACCGCGAACGCTCCCAGCTACGCGAACTGGTCGACGGGGCCGCTACCGGTCTCGGTTCACTCGTCCTGATCAGCGGCGAGGCCGGTATCGGGAAGACGACACTGGTCAACGACCTTACTGCCAGCGCCAGAAATCAGGGAGCGCTCGTCCTCACTGGCGGCTGCTACGACCTCACGACAACCCCGCCCTATGGTCCCTGGTCGGAGGCCATTCGAGACTATGCGCCGCGAGACGATCAGCCGCCGTTGCCAGCCTGGTTTGGCAACCCGGAGGAACTGGAGCAGGTCGGCAGCCAGACAGCGCTCTTCAACGAGTCGCTCTCCTTCTTCGCCGCTGTCTCAAAAGACCAGCCGCTGGTCATTGTCCTCGAAGATCTCCACTGGTCTGATTCCGCTTCGCTGGAGGCGCTCCGCTTTATTGCCCGGTCACTCAGCGATATTGCCACCCTCCTGGTCATTACCTACCGCGACGATGAGATTACGAGGCGGCACGATCTCTATCAGCTGTTGCCGCTGCTTGTCCGTGAGAGCCAGGCGCAACGTATTTACCTCAATCGGCTGGAGCGCAACGACATCCGGGAGATCATTGCCGGTCGCTACGAACTGGATGATCGGGACATTGAACGTCTGGTTGAGCACGTCAGCGAGCGTAGCGAAGGCAACCCGTTCTTCGCGACGGAGATCCTCCAGGGGCTTGAAGATGAGCGGGTGCTGCAGCCGGCGGCTGACCGCTGGCTGCTCGGAGATCTGGAACGAACCCGGATACCAGTCCTCCTGCGGCAGGCGCTCGAGTACCGGCTCGGACATCTGACAACGGCCACCAGGCGTACCCTGCAGGTGGCTGCCGTTCTCGGGCAGCTGGTTTCAATCGATCGCTGGAAGGAAATCGTAGACCTCGATGCAGACGAATTCGAGCAGACGGTGACCGAGGCGCTCACGACCCGAATTCTTGAGGAGACAGCGAACCCAGGCGCTGTGCAATTCCGGCACGCGTTGCTGCGTGAAACACTCTACGAATCGCTCACCTTCAGCCGACGCCGTGGCTGGCATCGCATTGCCGGTGAGATCCTGGCCGAGATCCCGAATGTCGACCCTGATATCGTCGCTCACCACTTTCAGGAAGCGGGCGATTCTCGCGCGGCACACTGGCTGATCCAGGCCGGGGCGCGTGCGGAAAGTAGCTACGCCTTACCGATTGCCGCTAGCCACTATGCCAGGGCGCAGGCGCTGATGGAAGCGGAGCCAGATGCTCAGCAACAGCGTGGCTGGCTCCTGTTCCATATTGGCCACCTGTTGCGGTACTCGGATTCGGAACGCAGCCTTGCCTACCTGGAGGACGCTGCCGCTGTCGCCTGGCAGATCGATGATCTGGCGCTAGCGTCTCACAGTCTGTCTGTTCATGGTCTGCTGCGCTGCTTTCAGGGTGATCTGGGCGTCGGATTAGAAGAGATGGAGAGCGCCATCGCCATGGCGGAAGACGTGACCACGGCACACGAACAGCGCGCGCAACAGGCGATCGCCTCGCTCTTTCCAAAAGAGATTTTGGCTCATCCCTCGGCATCTCCAGGAGGGCACTTTTACAAATCCGGAAACCTGCCCGGGATCTACGATCTCACTCACACGTATGTCATGTGGCTCGCATTTGCCGGGCGATTCCACGACGCAATGCGCGTCGGCGAGGAGTACATCGATCAGGTAAATGCCGCAACAACCGACACCCTGCTCATCCAGGATGTTTGCAGGGACGCTTATTACGGGCTTGCAACGGCGACGTACTGGCTCGGCCGGCCTGAGGAAGCCCGAACGTGGCGCACGCTGGCGCTGGAGGCTTACGAGACCATCGGCCATCGGGTCCTGGTCAGGCTTGTCCATCATGAGGAACTCGTTCACCTGCTGACCTACGAGACGGATCGAGTGATTGCCCGCCAGCGGGCGGCGCTTGCCGCCACAGCCAGGATTGAAGGAATCGATGATCACCAAACCGGTGGACCAGGGAGTGGAGTGCTCCTTGATCTCATCGAAGGCCGCTGGAATTCGGCCCGTGAGTTCACCCGGCTGAATTTCAGGAGAGACAATCCCTACGCCCGGTTCTTTCGTTCCTGGATCTACAGAGTGCTCGGCCGGGAACAATATGATGAGCAGTTTGCTGCCGCGATCCAGGCTGACATCGACGATCTCCTGCCGGATGGACCAAACACCGAATTCGGCCAGAAGCGCGTGAAAAACACCGTTCTTTCCCGGCAACTTGCCGCGGACCTGGCCCTGGATGCCCTGGAAACTGGCGATCCCGCAATAGCTCACGCCTGGATCTCGGCACATGACCGCTGGCTGGAGTGGAGCGGCGCTGTACTTGGCCAGGCCGAAAGTAGCCTGCTCTGGGCGCGTTATCACGATCTCACCGGTGACCTGGATACCGCTTTGCTGCATGTCGAACAGGCGCTCGAACACGCCTCCAATCCGCGTCAACCGCTGGCGCTCATCGCTGCTCATCGCTATCTCGGGCAGCTGGCTACCGAGGATGATCGGCGTGATGAGGCAGCTGAACACCTTCAGAGATCACTGGAGCTTGCCAGGCGCTGTAAAGCGCCTTATGAGCAGGCGCTGACCATGCTGGCGATGGCCGAGCTTGCCATCCGGCAAGGTGAGATCAACGACGCGCGCCACCTGCTGAGCGAGGTACGTGCAACCTGCAAATCGGTAGGCGCTCAACGAACCCTTAACTGCGCCACCGAGCTGCTGGCGCAATTGACCGACAGGCATCCGGCAGGTCTCACAACGCGTGAGGTAGAAGTGCTTGAGCAGGCGGCGACCGGCATGACCAACGCCGAGATCGGCGAAACGCTCTACATCTCACCGCGCACCGTCGCCCAGCACCTGCGATCGGTCTACAACAAGCTCGGCGTTAACTCACGCACCGCCGCAGTCACGCGCTGGGCTGAACTCAACAGTGGAGAGTAACGCTACAACAATTGACGAAACCATAGGCTATCCTGCCACAGCAGTAGGGGCGAACCTTGTGTCCACTTATTCCAACTAACTCTTGAGAAGTACGTCATTTCGTCTGGAAGGAATCAACTTCCAATTCTGACAAAGAGTCATTCCGAGCGGAGGCTTTGCGAAGTCGAGGAATCCGATTGCCAAGATCACCGAAGGGTGACAACTGCATCCTAATCGAGCGTAGAGTCGTACATCTTGCACCAAGAAGCAGCGGAACGCATCTCAGGAGCACCTTGACGCCAGCTGAATTGTTGGCCATCGGATCCTTCGACTCCGAAGACTACGCTCAGGATGACGTCGCTATCGGTTAACTCTCCAGATATCCGGTACTTACTGATAATTAGTTGGGACAGGTGACCTTATGTTCGCCCTGATAACGCCAATATACATTATTCGGGTGAATACAAAGTTCGCCCCTACCAGGTCTATCTAGCTGGTCCACTGTTCTCGGGCCTCCTGATTCACAATAGTCGTACTCGAAGAGAAGGTGTTGTTCTCTTGCTCCTCATCAGGTTGTGTCGCAGGGATGACGCAAGACGTCGCTTTGCAAACATACGTCAGTAGTTTTGAGCGTCGCTCGTAGTCAAGTCATCAAACCAGAACAGACAGCTCCACGAACACAACATGGGTTCTAACTGCGGCCAGCCCGTGCTTCACGCAATGGCCGGTTTGTGGCGGAGATGATCAGGAGACCGGTGAGTCCAGTGAGGCTCATCGCGACGATGGCCAGCTGCGCTCCGGTGGTCGAACCAAGCCCGCCGATCAGCAGCATCCCGACCGGTGTCATCCCGATTGCGGTGGCGATGAGTCCCATGGCCCGCGATCTCGTCTCCGGCGGGACGGCGTTGAGCACAAGGGTTGGCTGGTAGGCACTGAAAAACCCGACGCAACAGCCGATCGCAAACTGAATCAGGAGCGAGAGGACATAGATTTCCGAGAGGCCAAGCCCGAGGAGGAGTGCCGCCGCGCCGGTAGCGCCGCCGAGGAATACCAGACCCTGCCGTGCAGGACCGGCGCTGAACGCCAACCAGGCGGCAGCCATGACAGCCCCGGCCCCGTCAGCGCTGGCGAGCAAGCCCATCCAGAAGGGTCCGACTTCGAGGATGTCGCCAGCGACGATCGCGATCAGTTGCTGATAGGGGAATATCAAGACATTGACGATAACCGTTACTGCCAGCACACCTCGCATGACCGGGATACTCATCGCGACCGACCAGCCGGTCCGCAAGGTGGAGACGAGCCGGACGGCGGGCTGCTTCGACGACAGCACAACCGGCAACCGACGGTTGAGCGCCAGCATCCAGAGCAGACCAAATGCGTAGAGACCGGCGGCGCACCAGTAGCCGAGCGCTGCGCCGCCGACTTGCAACAGAAAACCGGCAGTGATCGTGGCGATAATCTTGCCGCCGAAGAGCGACATCGCCTCAAGCGACATCGAGTTCGCCAGCAGCGAGCGGTGCTGAATATCATCGATCAGCGCTCTCCGGGCGGAGAAATCCGCCGCCCAGCCACAACCGATCAGCGCTACCATCGGGTAGATGATCCAGAGCGTCTCCAGACCGGCGGAGAAGGCCGCTGCCAGTGTCAGTGTCGCAAGGAGGCCGGTGAGCTGGACGCCGATCAAAATCCTGGATCGTCGGACACGGTCTGCGACCGCGCCGAGAAAGAGACCAAAGAGTAGCATCGGGACCATACGACAGAAGCCGCTCAACCCGACCAGGAATGGCGAATCGGTTAGCTCGAAAACAACCCAGCCGGTCGTAATGATCTCAACCCAGTAAGCGCCATAGTAGATGATCCCGGACAGCCAGAGACGGCGGTAGAGCGGGGACGCCAGCACGCCGAACGTGCTCCGGGGTTGCCCGATCTCACCCGCGCCGGTTGGCAGGTCCAGGGAGACATCTTGTGGTCGAGGTCGAGCGGTTGGCGGTTGGCCGGTCATCTGTTTTCCACTGGCGAAACCCTCTGACAGCTGCATTCAGGGGGATTATCATCCAGAAACAGGGCGCAGTGAAACCGTCAATGGCTACTGGTTGAAATTGTCATGGGTAAGCTAGCGGCAAGACCTATGAAGAAGTGCGGCTAATCCGTTTGGCCAAAGTATCGTTCAAGGCCTTTCATAGTGTCGTATGGAATGAAATACGTTTGAAGGTAATGATTCCAAACAGAAAAACTAAAATGTTCGTGGTCAGGATCAGTTCGGTTTGACACGGACTCAATGTATCTAAGTTGGCGACTGATGGTTGCCATCGCTGTTCGTGAAGAGCCACCATGCTGGTCACAGAATTTCTCTAGAGTGGGCCATGCTAGCATTCCGTACCGAGCAAAATGCTCGAGAATAACAGTACTAGTGCGATTGTCCGCGCACCGCTGCGCAATGGCTGCTGATTCCTCGTCATTCAGAACGGGAACTAGATATTGAACGTCGGCCATCGGTAACTCCTGTGGATATTGTTTCTCTTTAGGTGGTTGAGAAACATGCAATTAACATCAAAAACAGCCGAGCCAGAACACTAGATATGAACATAACTCAGCAGTCTACCTCACGGAATAACAATTTATTGATTTACTGTGTTGAGATGAGGCTCTAACTTCCTCCGAATCCGGCTCCAAAGATCATTATTAGATAAAGTGGATTACCTTCCAACATTGATCTTCTAATGATGCCTATGATTGTGATTTCAATGGGGATAATTATATCCGTCCGGTCGTCTGTTTCAGACTCTCAGATTTGAGATTCAGATTGATCAGCGTACCAATGATTAAGAACGCGATGTTCAAGTTGAAACAACCAAAGTACCATTCTCATTGCAAGCCTGACACAATACGGTACTTGACCGACCAGCTATCTTCTATGACTATTGTCCTGGAAGGAGCAGCCACTCATGGATCTACAGACCGCAACAGAGCCTGAAACCCGATCGCAACGGCCTGGCCGGGAGTCCTACAACATCATTGATTGCGACGTGCACCATATTCTCGGTAGTTTTGACGACTTGCTGCCCTATCTGGACGACTGGATCGTGCGCCGGATAGCACCGGCGATGAACGCCAGAGCCGAAGCGCGCAACAATTTCCAGATGCCCAGACGGGCCTATTTTCACCCCTTCAGCACCGCCCGGGTCGACACGATGGAAGAAGACGGCAGCAACCACGCCGCCGACCCGGTCCGGGTCAAAGAAGATCTGCTGGACCGCTATGACATCGCCTATGCCATCCTGATGGGCAACAACCTGACGACGATTTCCGGCATGCCGGACCCCGACATCGCCGCCGGGATCACCCGCGCCTACAACGACTGGACCGACGACGTCTGGATCTCGTCGGATCCACGCTTCAAACACTCGATCTGGGTGACGCCGCAAGATCCCTCTCAGGCAGTTGAGGAGATCGAACGCTGGGGCAAACACCCGGATGTTGTCCAGGTGGCTATCCCGCAAAACGACATCCTGGTCGGCAAACGGCACTTCTGGCCGATCTACGAGTCGGCCGAACGGCACAACCTGCCAGTTGCCTTCCATGTCGGCGCGGAGTCGGCCGGGCTGAACGGCGCACAGATCGCCGTCGGGCCGCCGACCTACTACATCGAACTGCAGACCGGCGTTATCTCGATCGGCATCAACAATGTCATCAGTCTGGTTTGCGAAGGCGTCTTCGAACGATTTCCGAAGCTCAAGGTCGCCTTCCTGGAGTATGGCTTCACCTGGTTGCCAAGCCTGATGTGGCGACTCGACCGCGAGTGGACCTCGCTACGAGCCGAGGTGCCCTGGGTAAAACGGCCGCCGAGCGAGTACATTCTCGATCATATGCGCTTTGGCTCGCAGCCGCTGGAGGTGCCGCCCGGAAAATACCTGCACCAGACCCTGGAGATGATGTCTGCCGAGAGGATCCTGCTCTTCGCCACCGACTACCCGCACTGGGATTTCGACGATCCGAAGTACGTCATCCAGCGGCTGCCGAAGGAGATGCGGCAGGCGATCGTCGAGGACAACGCCAGGGAACTGTACGGCCTCTAGATGAACGAGCAACGGCATGTTGTCGGCAAGGTCAGCGAGCTGCCGCCGGGCAGCCGGAAGATCATCCAGGCCGGGATGCACTCCATCGGCGTCTTCAATGTCAACGGCGACTACCACGCCATCATGAACCGTTGCCCGCACCAGGCCGGTCCGCTCTGCATGGGCAACATCTCCGGCACGATGCTGCCAGCCGGACCCGGCGAGTACATCTACGGGCTGGAAGGACGAGTACTCCGCTGCCCGTGGCACGGTTGGGAATTTGACATTACCACCGGCGAGATGATCTTTGTGCCAGACCCGATGCGGGTCCGCACCTACGAAGTCGCCGTCGAGCCGCCGGTGCTGGAACGGTTCCCGGTGCGGGTTGAGGAGGAGATGGTCGTGGTCTATGTCGGGAGACGAAGGTGAGAGATCCCTCACCCATTCGACAAGCTCAGGGCAAGCTCTCAGGGTCGCGGTGAGGGCCTTTCCAAAGGAGAAGTCCCTCTACCTCTCCCGCACCCGCTCAATATGAACAACCAGCAGAACCCGCGGTTCGGGAGGCAGGTTCCGGACACGCTCTTCGGCATGATCGCCGAGGTAGCGCTGGGCGATAGGGAGAAACCGCTGCCTGGCATAGCTGTCATCATGGATGACTTCAGCCGTGCCGCGTAGCTCCAGGTAGACGCCAGGGTTATCCGGCGCTTCAACGACGACCGAAACCCGGCCATCGCGGTCGAGATTACGCGTCTTCTGTGCCGCTTCCGGGCAGATCATCTCAAGCGTATCGTCTACCCGCCGGTACCACATGACCGTAAGCTGAGGTGAACCGTCCGGCATGAGTGTCGCCAGCCGGGCGAAAGCTGTCTGGTCAAGAAAGTCGCGCTGATTCTCGGATAACATCCGGGCACTCCTTGTATTCTGTATGATGAGATTCGGGTTCTTTCCGGCAGGCTGCAAGGCGGCGCATTGACTCCGTTACGTTTTCCTTCACTCAATCAACACCGTCAGCGTTTGAGCCTTTTCGGCGCTGGGATGGTCGCGATCGTCCTTATCGCTGCCGTGCTGCGGCTCTGGTCGATTGATTTCGGCCTCCCGCTGATCACCCACCCGGATGAACCGCTCATATTCAACTCCGCAGACCGGATGATAACCGAGCGAACACTCAACCCGCACTGGTTCCGGTACCCGGCGTTCATCATTGATATCCAGGCAGGGGTGCTCACCGGCGTCTACGCCGTCGACAACGCCGTCGACCTCAGTGACGCGACGATCTACCGCTATGGTTACGGAATTGGCCGGACGCTCATGGCGCTGCTCGGGATCGCCACCGTCCTGATCACCGGGCTGGCCGCCAGGCGGATTACCCGGCTTATTGCAGGCAAGTCGCCGCGGTGGATTGCGGACACTGCTGGACTGGTGGCTGCCGGGATGCTGGCGGTCTCCTTCATCCATGTGAAGGATTCACACTATCTCAAGCCAGACGTGCCGACCGGATTCTTCACTGCGCTCACGCTCTGGTTCACCCTCAACGCGGTCGAGAGCGACCAGCCAGCCCGGATACGGACCTGGCTGCCGGCCGGTATCGCTATCGGGCTGGCGGCCGCGGCCAAGTACAACGGCGCGCTGGTGGCAGTAGTTCCGGCGCTGGCGCTGGTACTGCTATTCGCGCAGAGGAGCTATCTGACTGGTCGGCCTGCCGCCTATCGACAGGTCGTTATCATCCTGGGATCGATGGCAGGTGTTTCGATTGCTGTTTTCCTGGCGCTCAACCCCTACGTGCTGCTTTCGCCTGACGAATTTCTCAACTCTGCCGACAGTATCCGGGCTGAAATCACCCACTACCGGACCGGGCACGATGGCGCCGAAGGCGATGACACCTGGCGCTGGTACCCGGCTGAACTCTGGCGCAACGGGTTCGGTCCGCTGTTGACGCCGCTGGTGCTCCTCGGCGGCGTACTGTCGATTGGCTATCTGGCAACGCAGATCAGGTCATTGGTCAGATCACAACCAGCAACTGGCAACGATGTCGATCAACCTGGCCAGGCAAACTCCGGAATCACCAGTATCGCAGTGTTGGTCCCGCTGCTGGTGTTCATCGTCAGCTACTACCTGCTGATAGCCCCCTACCCGGTGCGATTCGACCGTCAACTAATCCCGATCCTGCCGTACCTGGCGATCCTCGGCGGGTTAGGCGTTGGTCTGCTGCTGGCGTTCCTGGTCAGGAGGCATGCGTTCAAGGCATCGGTCGCCGTTCCTGTGGCGATCGTATTGCTGGTGTTGCTCACCTTGCCGATCGGCGCGCGGGGATTAGGCTGGAGCATCGACGCCGGAAAACAGGACAGCCGTTACTCCGCGCTGGACTGGATCGAAACGCACCTGCCCCGTGGCACGCCTATCGCCCGGGAGTGGCACACGCCACCATTCGGACCGTCCGGGTATGACGACATTGCCGTTCGCAAACTGAACGATCACCCGGCAGCATGGTACGAAGCGACTGGGACAAAATACCTGGTGCTCTCTTCCTTTATGTATGGCCGCTACCTCGACGACCCGGAGGCGTACCCGGAGGACGCCGCCTTCTACCGGGAACTGCTGACCCGGCCACGGCTGGCAACCTTCGAATCGGTAAACGGACCAGAGATCGTGATCATGGAATGGGAACAGGCCAGACCGGTGATCGAAAATTCCTCGATCTACAGCGATAGTGACTAGGTTCGGCTGTCGTTTCTGCCTGTACAACAACCGGGAAGCACCTCGTCTGAAGGATGTTGGGGCAACAGGTATGAACTGCGGGATAACCAAATGAGTCAGGTAGGGGGCGAACCTTGTGTTCGCCCTGAAAACGCTATAAAGCATAAATCGGGCGAACACAAGGTTCGCTCCTACCTCTGGACTGGATCAGATATTGTTGTTGATAGCCGCCCCGGCGGGGCGGCTCTACCGGTGTCACTTCGCCGGTCGATATGAATCGCCCGATACCCAGCGATGTCGCCAGGTAATTGACCGTGATACCCCGTAACGATGACCCTGACCTTCACGTACAGCCGCCCCGGCGGGGCGGCTCTACCGGTGCCACCTCGTCATTGCTGCAGTGTCGGTTCGGACGGTGTTGCATTGATGTCTGTGGGCGGCCAACCAGGATCTAACGCGCCAGCGGGTTCCCGCTGAGCACCTGGATGACCGCGTTGTTCGGGTCGGCGAAGAACATCGCCTTCGGGCTGTCGTTGAGACTGACCTCGACGCCAGCTGCTGTCAGGCGCTCCCGCCAGTCATCCCACTCGTCCTCGTCGACAATAAATGCGATGTGTTCCAGCAGCCGGTCACGAGTGGGCACTTCGCCGATAAACATCGAGGTCCAGCCCGGCGGCTCGGTCTCCGGGTATTCGAAGAACTCAAGCAGCGCGTTTGGCGCAATCTGGATAAAGCACTGCCGTGTCCAGCCACGGATACCCGGTTCACCGCGCTGGATGACCTTGCCGTTGAGAATCTCGCAGTAGAAGTGTTCCGTGGCATCAAGATCGTTGGTGATCATGCCAACGTGGTGCAAGACGGGGAATGTGCCGTCCGGTCCGGTTTTTTCCGGTAGTTGAGTCCATAGTTCGTCAGCCATACTGCAGTGTCCTCACCGATAGTAGTCAGCGCTACCCGCTGGTTGCGTCTCGCAGGTCTGTCACCGCCCAATCGCCGTAATATCGCATGGTGTGCGCATTATGTTCAGCCAGCAGCGCCCGGATTGTCCCTACCTGGTCTTCATCGGCGACGCGCACGGTAATGAATTCATGACCTTCCTCGGCTAATTTGAGGTAGAGATCGGCGGCCTCCTTCTCATCGCCTGATAGCGGCAGTTTTGCCGCCATCTGGCTAATGACACCTAAATTTTCCCGGAGATTTTTGATATACCTTCGGGCGCTGCGGCCAGTCCAGGCGGTTACATCGTCGCCCTCGATCCCGTGGGATGCCAGCTCGACTACCGCCTTGTCGACATCATCTGCTTCATCAAATACAGCCACGATATAGCCACGTGGATAAAAGACCCCGAACAAAACGTCGCCAGCTGAAAATGTGTTCTCCATGATGCACAACCCTCTCTGCTCTGTCGCAATTCTATTAATTAATGGTAAACCAACGACGCTGACCGACCAGCCTGAATAAGTGTGCCAGCGCTCAAACAGCACCGGATGAATCAGTTGGTTCTGGGCTTTTCAGGATGAAGCGAGCGCCTCCAGCACCGGAACCAGCCGATCAACCGCCTCGATACCGTCGGGGTCGCTAGCGATGGCGATGTGGGAGATACCCTGCCGGGCAAAGGCGCGGAAGGCGTCGGCGATCTCCTCCGGTGAGCCGCTGACTGGACCACGGGGGCCGTCCGGCTCAACTCGCTCGCCGCTCAGATCCGTCATCACCATGCCAACCCGTTCAATCTCGGACGGGTTGCGCCCAACGGCAGCGCAGGCGGCATCCAGTTTGCCGAGCAGCTCCTGCGGTTGTTCGGCGGCTTCAGGGTCGTATCTGAGCCAGCCGTTCCACATATCGGCATAGCGCGCCGTCAGGTCGAGCATTTTGTCTCCGGTCGCGGCAATCATGATCGGCGGTCCTTCCGAGCGCGGACCGCGCGGTCGCAGCTCGCAGTTTTCCGCCTGGTAATACTCACCGTTGAAGGTCACCCGGCCAGTCTTCAGCAGCGGGTGAATAATCTGCAAGGCCTCCTCAAAGCGGCTGAACTTGTGGTCGGTCGGGTAGCCGTAGGCGACATACTCGAAATCATCCCAGCCAGCACCGATGCCGAGGATCGAGCGGCCATCACTGATCTCATCAATCGTCTCGGCCATCTTGGCCAGCAAGGCCGGGTTCCGATACCCGGTGCAGATGACGCCGGTGCCGATCTCGACCCGTTCGGTTGCGGCCGCCAGCGCCGCCATCAGCATGCAGCACTCCCACCAGCCGCCAACCTGGCCTTCTTTGTTCTTGAAGAGGAAATGATCCGCGAGCCAGATGGAATCGAGACCGACTTCCTCGGCTCGCCGCGCAATCGCCAGCAGATCATCCCAACCGGCGGTGTCGCCGTCAAACTTCTCCTCGTGCGGCAAATAGATGCCGACCTTCAGCGGTCTGTTATTCGTCACAGGCATTGAACTCCAATGTGATGCAACATACGTCGTACTCCTCATCTCGTACACTGGCAGAAAGCAATACTTCCTGGTCCAGCAAGAGGAGAGTAACACGAATGAGCGAATGGGAACGTGGAAGTCTGGCGCTGGTAAACGGCAATGTGTTCACCGCCGACCCGGACAACCCTCAGGTAAGCGCCGTTGGCATTCGCCGGGGAGTGATCGAATACGCCGGCAACGATCCGGACGATGCCCGGGCGGCGGCCGGGCCAGGCGCGGAGGTGATCGACCTGGCTGGCCGGTCAGCGACACCGGGGCTCAACGACGCCCACTGCCACCCGATTCTATATGGCCAGACGTTGCGGGCCATCGACCTGAAGGCAGCGGCGACGGTTGCCGGGGTGCTTGATCTGGTGCGGGAACGGGTGGCAGAAACCCCGGCTGGCGAGCTGGTGGTTGGCTGGGGCTACCAGATCCGCAACATCGCCGAAGGCCGGATGCCGAACCGCCGGGAACTGGACGCAGCCGCCCCGGACCACGCGGTCATTCTGATGGAAAACACCGTCCACGAGGCAACTACCAACAGCCTGGGACTCAATCTGATCGGTTACAGTCGCGACACGCCAGACCCGGAGGGCGGACGCATCGAGCGAGACGAGCAGGGGGAACCGACCGGCGTTCTGGTCGAGAGGGCGTCACGACCACTAATGGAGGTGGTCAACGCGCCAGATCGCGCCCCGGCCGACCTGCAGTCGGCAATCAAGTCATTTCTCTCCTTCGGCATTACCTCGGTCGGAGAAGCGCTGGTGCCATCAGCCGAGATGTTCCAGCTCTACCAGCAGGTGCAGGCGGACAGCAGGGCAGCCCGGGTGCGATTCAACCTGATGCTGGCTCATGAGTACGCCCTGGAGGCGGCGGAGTCGCTGGGGTTGATGACCGGTTACGGCAACCGGTGGCTCAAGGCAGGACCGATCAAGTTCTTTATCGATGGCACTGAGGAACAGCGCACCGCGATGCTCTCCGAACCCTACCTCGACGACCCCGGTAACCACGGCATGTGGGTGCTGGACCCGGACGTCTTCAAAGAACGCGTCCGCCGGGCGCACCTGGCTGGCTGGCAATGCGCCACCCACGCCATCGGCGACGCAGCTATCGAACTGACCCTGGATGCCTACGCGGAAGCTCAGGAAGCGATGCTCCGGCCAGATATTCGTCACCGGGTCGAACACGCCTCAAACATGCGGCCCGACCTGATCCAGCGGATGGCGCTGGAAGCGATCGTGCCGGTGCCGGGCGCGCGCTTTATCTCGGCTGACTACCAGCTGATGGATGCGGTGCTTGGCCCGGAGCGCGTGCGCTGGTACCAGCCCTGGAACAGCTGGCTGGAGCGGAACGTCCCGGCCGCCATCTCCAGCGACGCCCCGGTCTTCTCGCCCGACCCGGCCATCAACCTCTGGGCGATCGTCAACAGCCGGGTCGAAGCCAACCCGGAGACCGTCATGCAGCCGGAGGAGCGGATCAGCCTGGAGGAGACCCTGCTGGCCTATACCCGCAACGGCGCATACGCCTCCCATGAGGAACAGATCAAGGGCACGCTCCGGCCAGGCATGCTCGGCGATGTCGCCGTCTTCAACACCGATCTGCAATCCATCGATCCGCTGGAGTTGAATCAGGTTCGGGTGGATATGACCATCGTCGATGGAACTATTGCCTACCAGAGCGGGTAGCGTTGATAACTACCGGAAGAACGCTATCGATGGTTATTAATCGGGAGGAAAAGCACCCTTACCCCCTCAATCCCCTCTCCCGTTTCTGGGAGAGGGCTCTTCGACATGAGGCAATGGTCGACCTCTAACGATTATTACCGTTTGGAACGTGAGATTGTCTGCCAACAGGTTCTCATACATAATGATCAGCATAATCATGTAACCGGCCTAATGGCCGAATATTCAAGGAGGTCTTCAAGTGGAGAGAATGATCAAGGCAATACCAGGCTTGGTCCTGTTTTCCGCAATCATGATGGTCGTTATCGGTGTTTTTCAGGCGATCGCAGGATTGTCCGCGATCCTGGAGGATGACTTCGTTGTCCTCACTGAAGACTATGTTTTTAAATTCAGCGTCACAACCTGGGGTTGGATTCACCTCATCGGGGGCGTTATCGTCGTACTTGCCGGTATCTACATACTACAAGGTAAAACCTGGGCGATTGTCATCGGAATGATTGTAGCGGCACTCAGCGCTATCGTGAATTTCATGTACATCCCCTACTATCCGTTCTGGTCGATCTTGATTATCGCGATTGATATCGTCATAATCTGGGCGCTGGCAACCTACGGGAACACCTTGAGGGAATTGGAAGACTAAGCGTTTTCATCGCTCTTTGTTGCGAAGGTGATCTTCGCATCGTCAAGCCCTCTCCCGTATTGACCGGGAGAGGGCTTCAGTTAAAGGGTCTATAATCGGAGGTTGCCATCACCATCGAACCGCAACCAATCTCCTTCGGACGACGGATTACGATGCTGGCCAGAGAACACCCCGAAACGCCAGCGATTATCTTCATCCCGCAACAGGGACCGGAACGCACCCTCAGCTGGCAGGAACTGGATCGCAGATCCAACCAGCTCGCCCGGCTGCTACAAGCGCAAGGCGTCGATGACACTTCACTGGTCGTCGTCGGCCTGCCAAACTGCCCGGAGCACTTCATCTGCAGCTACGCCGCCTGGAAGCTCGGCGCCCTGGTGCTGCCGGTGCGCTACAACCTGCCAGCCCGGGAACGGGATCAGATTCTCGACGTCGGCAATCCGGCTGTTGTCATCGCCGATTGGGATGGGATTGCTTTTCCACTGCTGACGTTCTCTGAGATTGAGCATTCGGCCGTCTACAGTGACGCTTGTTTGCCAGACATCACCGCCCACCCCGGCAAATCCATTGGATCCGGCGGGTCTACCGGCCGGCCGAAGATCATTGTCGACCCACGTCCCTGGGCGATGGTTCCCGGCGATGTCAGCCGGCGTGCAGATGTCGGAATGCGAACTGGTCAGGTCCAGATCATCGCCGGACCGCTCTACCACAACTCACCCTTCTCCTGGAGCCATATGGGGCTGTTCGAAGATCACCGGCTGGTGTTGCTGGAGCGGTTCAATGCTGAAACCGTTGTCGACGCCATCGAACAGCACCGGGTCAACTTCGGATTTCTTTCACCAACGATGATGCAGCGGATTATTGCCCCGCCGGGTATCCGGGAGCGGGATTTCTCCAGCGTCGAAGGCTTCTTTCACACCGCCGCCCCTTGCCCGCCCTGGCTCAAACGGCAATGGATCGAGCTGATCGGCCCGGAGAAGCTCTACGAAGGATTTGGCGCGACTGAAGCGGTCGGCAGCTGCCGGATTCGCGGCGACGAGTGGCTCGAGCACCCCGGCAGCGTTGGCCGGCCGGTCAACTGCGATATGAAGATCCTCGATGAAGATGGCAACCAGGTGGCCACCGGCGAGGTCGGCGAGATCTTCATGAGACCCTGGAGCGAACACCCCACCTACGAATACATCGGTTCGCCGCGAGCGAAATCGACGCCGGACGGCTTCACCAGTGTCGGCGACCTGGGCTGGGTCGATGAGGAGGGCTACCTCTTCCTGGCCGACCGCAGGACTGACCTGATCATCACCGGCGGGGCCAACGTCTACCCGGCCGAGGTCGAAGCGGCGCTCAGCGAGCACCCGGCCATCGACGATGTCGCCGTCATCGGCGTCTCGGACGAGGAGTGGGGCAAACGGGTGCATGCCCTGGTGCAGACCGGCCAGCCGGTGACCGTTACCGAACTGGATGACTTCGTTCGCGAGCGGATCGCCTCCTACAAGATCCCGAAGACCTACGAGTTCGTCGACCGGCTGCCTCGCGACGACACCGGCAAGATCCGCCGTTCGTCGCTGGTCGAGGAGCGCCAGTCCGGCTGGAACGACCGGATGGTGCGACCAAAGAGGGCCGTCTCATGAGCAACCCGGCCTACGAAACTATCCTGTTTGAGATCGTTGATAATGTCGCCACGATCACCTTCAACCGGCCAGAAAAGCTCAACGCCATCAACCAGCAACTGGCAATGGATCTGGTCGACGCTCTGGGCAGGCTGGACAGCGCCCGGGTCCTGATTCTGACCGGCAACGAACGGGCCTTCTCAGCCGGGGCGGACCTCTCCGAACGACGCCAGAACCCGGAGAGGACGACCACCCTGGAAGCCTACGACGGCGT
>CAZNYB010000080.1:16599-18263 GCA_964577155.1 uncultured Thermomicrobiales bacterium
CTGGCCCTGCGGGAGATCAAACGGCTGGTCGACGATGGCGCAGCCCTCGATCTCGCCGACGCCCTGCAACTGGAACGCGAACGCGGCGCATGGCTGCGCACGACCGCCGACGCCCGCGAAGGCATCCAGGCCTTCCTCGACCGCCGCCCGCCGGAGTTCAAAGGCGAGTGATCCGAGAGCACCTGGAACAACAGAGAATTTGCGTTGCGAAGAAACCAGTGTAAGGCTATTAGAGCAATTTTCAAAAAACACTGACGTCTTTTCGTAGGGGAGAACCTTGTGTTCTCCCCGGTAGAAAGAATCGCAATGTGCGCCGGGAGAACACAAGGTTCTCCCCTACAACCGAGCCGTCTAAGCCAATTCTTCTGTGAACTGCTGTAAGAGAGGCGGACCTGTTACTGTTTGGATCCTCAGATCCAGGAATCCATTCATTGCCGCTACTGCGTCGCGTTCTGAGATGCACTGCATTCGCACTCCGGTTCGCAACGCGTTCAGCACTTCGTGATAGAGGTGGTCCGGAGCAAGCAGATCGACACGACCTTCCTGGTAAGCCAGCAACACGCTCCGTGACTTAACCGTGAAGTCTTCATCATCAAGTATCCACTTGATCGCTATCGATGCATCAACGATATAGCGATTGGCAGAGAGGCTCAACGTTCGTCATGGTCCCGGGAGGAGTGGAGAAGATCATCTGCTCGTATACCTATTGGGCCAATGCAATCTCGAAGCTGTTGCAGGCGTTGAACAACCTCACGTCGACGCTCAATCTCGGTTTGAGTTACCCGCCTGACTGGCGGAATAGCATCCCGTAAGGAGACAATCTCCCCGGTTGGCTCATAATCTGTTTCGTGAAGCTGACTCATACTATCTGATCTGCGCCCCTTCTTATGGTGAGAGTATAGCTGACCGGCTTTCCTTTTCCGTATTGTTAGCCCATCGATAAAGAGAGGCTGGTCCATGACGCCCGCGAAGGCATCCAGGCCTTTCTCAACCGCCGCCCGCCGGAGTTCAAAGGCGAGTGATTTCAATAGCGGTGGCTCATTTCAGGAGCGCCAGGACACGCCCGAAATCCTCGATGGTCTTCACACTGATGTCAGGGCGGAAATCGACGATCAGGTGATCGACACCGGCATCCGCAAATTCCTGTATCTTCGACGCGATCTCCTGGTAACTTCCGCTGATCGCCCGGTCATCAGCGACGGGTTGGTCATCCTCCGGTAGATGGACGAAGGTTCCGGCGGTAAACGTGAGCGTTGCCGGGTCGCGTCCAGTCTCGGCACAGGCAGCCACAATCGCATTCCACTGCTCGCTGACCTGATCCGGGTTGACCGGCCAGATGGCGATATAGCCATCGGCATGTCTGGCAGTCGTCCGGAGCATCCGCGCGCCTTTCGCGCCAACCCAGATAGGCGGTCCGGCTGGAGAAGGGCCACGGGGGCGGAGCAAGCACGCTGGCGCCTGGTAGTAGTTCCCCTGAAAGTCGACTGCTCCGTCGCGAAGCAGCGGCGCTATGATCTGGATCGCTTCCTCGAATCGTCCGGCGCGGTGATTGAATGGATACCCGAAGGCAGTGTGCTCCCGTTCCCAGTTTCCCGCGCCGAGGCCGAGAATGAACCGCCCGTCCGAGATCTCGTCCACGGCGTCCGCCATCTTGGCGAGGAGAG
>CAZNYB010000081.1:0-17976 GCA_964577155.1 uncultured Thermomicrobiales bacterium
ATCGTGGCACCGTCGTGCGACCAGTTACGTCTGGTTCGGTTCCGCTCCTGGGCAAGATCCCACTTGATCCCGCCCTCTCCGAGGCGGCGGACACCGGGCGGCCAGTCCTGATTTCCAATCCAGAGTCACGGCAGGCTGCTGAATTGCTGGCGCTCAGCCAGGCAGTTGCAGTCGCGCTGGACCTGTGACAATGCCTATTCCGATCAAGGACGAATAAGAGGGGACAATCCGCTACACTTTAGCGTTGCTACCTCAGGTCGATTTGGAGAGAGATGCAATGGTCGATCCGGCTCAGACTCAGGATTCCGTTCGCGTTGCTACCCTCAATGTTCGCAATACCGCCGACCGCTGGAAAGAACGGCGCAGCCTGGTCGTCGAGCAACTGGTCGACCTGCAGCCAGATGTCATCGGGATTCAGGAACTCCGCCGATTTCCAAAACAGGGCAAGTGGATTCTCGACCAAGTCAATCAGATGATCCCTGGCAACAAGCCTCACTACAGCATCTACATTTCGTACAAAACAGGACTCTACCGGCTTCGTGAAGGCATCGGACTCATGAGCAGGCTACCGGTCATCAACCGTGATCGGTTAAATCTGCTGGGCGGCAATCGAGTTGCCCAACGCATTGAAGTCAAACTACCGTCTGGCGGGGTTTTGGAGGTGTATAACACCCATTTTCACCATGCCGAAAACGCAAACGACATCCGTTCAATCCAGGCGCGGATGATTCTGGCCTGGATGGCGCAGCGACACGCAATACCGAAGGTGCTGGTTGGCGATTTCAACGATGTTCCCGACAGCGCGACGATCAACATCCTCTACGGCCATCTCCGCCCAACATTTCAAGAATTTCATGGCGCAGAACCAGCTGGAACGGTGCCGACACAATTGCGTGAGGACAACCGGCACGAAGAACCCAAAGTAATCGACTACATCTTTATCAATGAGCACCTGGAGATATGCAACGCGACAACAAGCTTTGACCAGTCGTCGGAGAGTGATGCAACCCTCGTGCCATCAGATCATATTGGTCTCGTCGCGGATCTAAAACTTCGCTAACAACTCCATCCGCTGGCAAGAATAAAGCTGGACTATACTAACGCCACGCAAAGCTCTGACGCCTGAAGGAGACATGTCGTGGCCAATACACTCAATCGTTCAGCTTCCTTACCGCCAGGGATCAGTAGACAAGCTATCGACGAAACTGCCGAAGGATATCTTGAAGCACTTAACGCCCAGGGAGTCGAGTATCTATTTCTGAACCCTGGCACGGATACCTTTCCGGTCCAGGAAGCTGCGCAGAAACTGGCCCATCTTGGCAAGCCTGCGCCAAAGATCGTCCTGTGCCTGTTTGAGATCGTTGCCCTGGCGGCTGCTCATGGCTATTTCGCCGCAACCGGCAGACCACAGGCCGTTCTGGTACATGTCGATGTCGGTACCCAGAACCTCGGCAGCATGCTGCACAACGCTCAGCGCGGCCGCGCAGCAGTTGTCATCTCAGCTGGACGAGCGCCCTACACTTCGAACCCGGAGAACCGCGGTAGCCGTACAACCTACATCCACTGGCTCCAGGAACAGATGGACCAGCACGGGATCGTTCGCAACTACACCAAGTGGGATTTTGAACTCCGGCGAGCGGACCAGATCGGGGAGACGATCTCCCGTGCCTTCCAGATCGCCAAAAGTGATCCGCCCGGACCTACCTACCTGACGCTGCCGAGGGAAGTGCTCATGGAGTCAGCCGGTGAACTACCCCTCTACGATTCCGATCGGTACCAGCCGGCAAAGTTAGGGGCCGGAGATCCTCAGGCGTTGAGAGAGGTTGCCCGACGGCTGGTGGACGCCGAACACCCGGTCGTGCTGACAGCGACGACAGGCCGGACAAAAGCAGGCTACCAGAGCCTGGTGGAGTTAGCCGAACTTTTGGCGTTGCCGGTAGTCGAGTGGCGAGATCGCGCCAACTTCCCCGGCGACCACCCCCTCCATCAAGGTTATGATCCTGTGCCGCTTGTCGATTCAGCAGATGTCATTCTCATGCTCGACCACGATGTACCGTACTATCCATCGCAAACGTCGTTGCGGGATGACACATACTTTATTCAGATCGATTTGGATCCCATAAAAGAAAAGATCCCGATCTGGTCGTTCCCGGTAGATCTGCCGATTAAAGCTGATACCAGTAGAGCACTGAGCATCATTTCCGACGAAGCGGCAATCTTGCTGACCGATGACGCACTGCGCCGGATAGAAGAGCGCCGGGCGCTGCTCAGCAAACGTCACGACACAATGCGCAGCGAATGGGCTACCCAGGCAAGTGAGGACGCAGAGTCATCACTGATTACTGTCAACTGGCTCGGGCACTGTCTCAGACAATTGCAGGATGAAACGCCGGACATCACCTTCGTAGATGAGATGGTGACAAACAATAATCCGGTCTGGAAGCAACTGCCGGTCATTCGTCCGGATAGCTGGTACGGCAGCGGCGGGTCGGGGCTTGGCTGGGGGCTTGGAGCCGCGCTTGGGGTCAAACTTGCCAGACCGAATCAACAGGTAGTCGCGCTGGTCGGCGATGGATCGTTCATGTTTGGCACGCCAACAGCCGCACTCTGGTCTACCAGGGTAGAGCAAGCGCCGATCCTGGTCGTTATCCTCAACAACACCTGCTACAACGCAACAAAACAGCCACTGATCGCCGCCTACCCGGATGGATACTCCGTCATGAACGAGGAGTTTATCGGCGTCGATCTCGTCCCTCACCCCCGCTACGATATCCTCGCTCAGGCTGCCGGCGCGTATGGAGAACAGGTTTCATTGCCAGAGGACGTTCTACCGGCATTGCGACGTGGGTTAGAACGTGTTGCGAGCGGACAATCGGCTGTGCTGGATATCCACCTGTCGAGTGAAGAACGGCACAGCGGTTTCTCAACTTAAGGTTTGTGCGAGCTGACCTGCGCAATCAACTACAGACTTACTGGGAGATGGTCTTGCGTTAGATCAGCAGTGCCTGGACCTTCACTAAGGCTAGCCGCATCACCGGGAGTGACATCTCAGGCTATTATTGCCCGGGTAGGCAGACTGAGCGTGGAAGATAGGATCACCTTCAATTGACTGAACAGTACAACGTTATCGGCCGGAGTTTTCCAAGGCCGGATGCTGGACCGAGACTCACTGGCAGTGAGCGATATGCAGCCGATCTGGAGATGCCGGGCATGCTCCATGCCGCGCTGGTGTTGAGCACGGAGTCGCACGCTGAAATATCCAGCGTAGATACCTCGCAAGCTGAGAACTCTCGCCAGGTGATACGGGTTGTCACGGCTGCGGATCTGCCGGAATACATGCTGGGTGATGATCAAACTCAGCGGGAATGGTTCTTCCTGGCGCACCGCCGGGTGTCATACGCCGGCCAGCCAGTCGCTGTTGTCCTGGCGGAGACAGCCGAGGCAGCCGAGCTGGCCGCCGAGCTGGTCGCTGTCAGCTACGAGCCGATCCCACCGGTGCTGGATCTGGAAGCCGCGGAGGATCCGGCCACTCCGCCGATTCGGGCCAGCCAGGAAACCAATCAGAGTCAGCACTACAACCTCAGCCGTGGCGACGTTCAATCGGCGATTGCCGGGGCAGCGGCAACGATGACTTCGACATTTCATACCGGGGCCGCATACCAGAGCTACCTTGAGCCGCGAGCTGCGCTTGCCTACGCCGACCCGGTTGGAAACCTGACTGTTCATACCGCCACACAAGGTCAGTTTCGGGTTCGAGCTTCGGTGGCGAAAGCGTTAAAATTGCCTGAATCATAGGTCACCGTAATCCCGGCAACTGTCGGCGGTGGTTTCGGCGCACGATTCATTCTCCTGGAACCACTGGTTGCGCAGCTTGCCAGAATGACCGGACGTCCGGTAAAGATAGTGCTCAATCGCGGTGACGATTTCCTGGCAACCTCCCAGGCTCCGGCAGCGCAATTCACCTTCACCCTTGCGGCGGATGCTGACGGTACGATCACCGCAATCAAGTGCGACGCACTCTTCGACACCGGATTCTTCTCCCATCCAACCATCAATGTCGCCGGACCGATGGCTGCCAGCTGGTACCCGGCTCCGAATGTCGAAATCGCCTTCACCGAAGTGTTCACCAATAGGGTCGGAGTCGCAGCTTACCGCGCTCCGGGATTGCCACAGCTGGCGTTCGCACTTGAGCAGGCCATAGATGAACTGGCAGCAGAACTTGGTATCTCACCACTTGATCTTCGCTTGAAAAATGTCGCTTCGACCGGACAGCCGATGGCGGACGGCAGGTCTTGGTGGCCGATGGAACTCCAGAAGATGCTCCGGCAAGCTGGCGAGCATCCAGCCTGGAACACCCCGAAGGGCAATGGCGCCGGGGTTGGGATTGCAATCGGACTGATGGGCGGAACCGTCGAACCTGCCTCCGCAACCATCCAGCTCAGCGGCGACGGTGTGTTTATGATTACCGTTGGCTCGATCGACCTCACCGGCACGACGACCGGGCTGACCCAGATCGCTGCCGAACAGCTTGGCATCCCGGTAGATCAGGTGAAGGTGACGACCGCGCCATCGAATGTAGCGCCACTCTCGGGAGGCACCGGCGGCAGCAAGATTCTCTACACCGTCGGCAACGCCGTCATCTCAGCAGCGGTCGATGCCAGGGAGCAGGTGTTCGAGATTGCCTCTTCTGAACTCGAAGTGAGCCCGGAGGATCTGGAAATTGTTGACGGCCGCGTTCGTGTGATCGGAGCGACAGATCAATCGTTCGGGATGGACGAGATCTTTTCAATGACCTCCGGCGCTGGAGCGCGATACGGGCCGATCCACGGTCAGGGAACCGTCGCCAATACAATTGGAGCGCCACGCGCTACAGTACACCTTGCCCGCGTCCAGGTTGAGCGAGAGACCGGCGAAATCATCGTTACCGACTACGTCTGCTTCCACGATGTCGGCCGCGCTATCAACCCGGCAGAAGTCAGAGGGCAGATCTACGGCGGATTTGCCCAGGGACTGAGCTGGTCAATGTTTGAGGAGCTGATCTGGGACGATCGAGGTCAGCCAATCACAGCCAGCTATATGGACTACACCTTTCCAAAAGCTTCGCAAATACCAGCGATCGAACCGGTCATCTGTGAATACCCGTCTGATGCCGGACCCTTTGGCGTGAAAGGCATTGGCGAACCGCCAATCATTCCGGTAGCCGGTGCGGTAGCGAACGCTGTCTTTGACGCCACCGGAGTCCGTCTCCGGCGAATGCCAATGACGGCGGAGCGGGTATGGCAAGCGCTCAAGGAGAAGGCTGGACATGACCCCGTCCGATAATACCGATGTCATCACCTGGAGATTGCATCTCAACTCACCTCCGGCGGTTGTCCACCAGCTGATCGCTACCGACGCAGGACGCGAAACATTCTGGGCGGAACGCTCTGTTGAACAGGATGGTGTCATCCAGTTCACATTTCCAAACGGGATTACACTGGACAGCCAGATCCTCGTTAACAACCCGCCGGCTGAATTCACTGTCGAGTATTTTGACGGCAGCCTGACATCATTTTCCCTGCAACCCGACGGGCGAGGAGGAACTGATCTCACCCTGACTGACGCAGGGGTAGCGGACGAATGGTGGCAGGAGACCTACGCCGGGTGGCTATCAGTGCTCTTTGCGCTCAAAGCGGCCGTTGATTTCGGCATAGACTTGCGAAACCATGATCCCGAACGCACCTGGGATCAAGGGTTTGTCGAAAACTGAGTCAAGTCACCGGGCACTGTTCTTTTACGCCACCACCACCAGCGCCGTCAGGTACATGATCGCCAGACCGGCGGTGACGCCACTGAAGGTGGTCCAGTTGATCAAACTGCCGGTCTCTTGTTTGCTCCAGCCGGAGATCAGCCGCGATACCTCCACGACGACTTGAGCCAGTGCCCCGATGCCAATTGCCAGGAATATCGTCGCCCAGAAGGGTGAGAAGATGAATCCGCCGATCCAGACACCTAGAATCGCTGGCGTCCCGGCCAGTGCCGCGAGACCAAGAAAATGGAACCAGGCAGGCCGTTCGTGGGCAATCGGAGTGACAATCCCCAACCCTTCAGTAACGTTATGCAAGGTAAACCCAACGATGAGGAACACGCCCAGGGCAAATTCTCCGAGCGCGAAGGCAGCGCCGATCGCCAGTCCCTCACCGAGATTGTGCAGCCCAATGCCGAACGCAATGCGATAGGAGACGCTGAGACCACGCCGCCTGTCTCTCCGCCCGGAATTTGAGATCGCAGTGAGCAGTAAAAACGTGATCAGTGCCACCAGGACAACGAGCAGTTCGCCATCAAAGACAGCCGGAACCCGCCCGGCAATCTCCTGGGCTTCAAAGAATGTGTCAAATACCAGAAACACCAGCAGCCCGATCGTGAGCGCCAGGATAAACTGCAGTGCCCGGCGTCCTAAATGTCGAACGGTCGGGAACCAGAGCATGCCAATCGCTACCGGAACGATGCCAACGTAGAAGCCGATCAGGGCAAATCGGGCGATTGTTTCCGCATCCGAGGACGGTGATTCAACTGCTACGGCAATTTCAGCATCGAAGACAATGCCGCTTGAGGTAACAAATGCCAGGGCATGGGTTTCATCCTCGACCCATGGATAGGGGATCGTAATTGTCGCCCGATCGAGCCGGCCGAGTGTATTGTCCGGTTCGATCGTAAAGTTCCAGTAGGCGCCGTCCACTTGCACCTGTGCGAGGGTGATGTCGTCGGGGCCTTCATTCACGACATCGACAACGATCTCTCCAGCTTCAGGAAGAGTGATGCGCTGGATGCTCAACTCTTCGATTGGCGGCCCGTTGCGATCACCAATACCGCCGTTCGTAGCGAGAATGAGCGCCAGGATTAGTCCGAGCAAGAGCAGCGGCAGTATTCCGAGTGCGATCCACTTCAGATTCCACCTGGTCTCTTCCGCGATTTCCTCTGCCGCCGGGGAGGAGTCACTTAAGGTTGAATCAGACATTGACACTCCTCTACTCGACAACTTCAAAAAACGACATCCAGCCAAGTTCGGCAAACTCTGCCTGGTGAGCATGGAACATGTATTTCCCAGGCTCAAAATCCTTGAACGAGAGTTCAATGATGCCCCGCTGGGCCTGGCACTGCATCACTGTGTCAATCGTCTTGAGCGTCGGTTCAAGTGTCGTTCCATGATCGTAGTAGTCAAAAAAGTTCGCATGTAGATGGAAGGAATTGATCGGATCAAATTCAGTGATGTTGATCAGGTAGATGCGTACCGGGCGGTCGCGTTGAATCACAATCGGGTTCTGCATGTAGTAGAAGGCGACCGTGTTAACCGCATAGACCTCGTTTTCGTCGTCAAACGTCGTGTCGAAACCGTTCATCACCATAACGAACTCGTACCACTCTTCCGATTCGGGGTAGTCGGGATGGCGCTGCTTTGCCAGGTCGCCATGTTTTTCCGGGTCCGGATTGATGATGAACGCCCCGTAAAGTCCTTTATGGACGTGTCGTTTTAGCGGGATGGCATGGCAGTGGTAGAGATGACAGCCGAAGGGAAAGGCGTCAAACTCATAGGTAAATGTTTCACCAACCATTATCTCTCCGCGTCCGACACCAGCAACACCATCCATAAAGGCCGAGTGGATACCATGAAAATGGATTGTGTGGGGGTGCGAGCCGGCATTGGTGAAATGAATCTTGATGTGGTCGCCTTCGTTGCATCGAATGGTCGGCCCGGGAACCTGACCATTGTAGGTCCAGGCCGGGAAAAAGACGCCCGGAGCGATCTCGATCTCCTTATCGACGGCGACGATATTGTATTCGCGTTGGGTCTGTCCATCGGGCAGGGTCGATTCGATACCGTAGTCGAATTCTGTAATGAAGGCGCCAGGGTCATAGCCCATGGCTTCGGTATCCACTTCGCCAACGGTCATCGCATACATGCCATGGCCGCCGTCGTGTTCGGACTGCGGCTGCGGCGGATGTTCCGGGTCTTCAGCCTGTGACCCGGACGATGCCAGCGAAATCCGCTCTGGTACGAGCGCGCTGGCGGCGCCAGCTGTGCCGACGAGGGCGGCGCCGATAGCGCCGCGCCGCATAAACTCTCGCCGGGTTATCCAGTCTTTAAACATGTGTCACTCTATCTCCAGGAATAATGATCATGGTGTTATCAATCGGTATATCAACGACATCTAATAAAATGACAATCAGCTAATATCGATATTAGCCATGCCTAAATTTACAATACTATAGCAGATCGTAACGCGCCAATATACATATGGAAGGGCGGATCAGTCCGACGTAGCCGATCTTGATTCTCCAATCGCCGCCTCAATCTCATCATCAGGGTACGGCTGATGCAGGTGCACCGGAGCAACCCCCCGTTTGCGAAGGCGCAGATTGAGAAATTCGACAAAAATAGAGAATCCCATAGCGAAGTAGATATACCCCTTCGGAATATGAAATCCCCCGCCCTCGGCAACCAGAGTCATGCCGATGAGCAGGAGAAAACTGAGCGCCAGAATCTTCACCGTCGGGTGCTGATTGACAAATTCACTGATTGGCCCTGAAGCGAACATCATGACCAGCACGGCGATGACAACAGCCGCGATCATGACACCGACAAATTCGGTCATGCCAACCGCGGTGATGACGGAATCAAGGGAAAAGACGATGTCGAGAAGCATGATTTGGATAATCGCGCTCGTGAACGACACGTGCCTCGGTTCTCCCCGGTGACCTTCTTCGCCTTCCAGCCGCTCATGAATCTCGAACGTCGCTTTTGCCAGTAAGAATAAACCACCGCCGATCAGTATCAGATCTCTACCGGAGAATTCGTGTCCGGAAAGTTCGAACAGTGGATTCTCAAGCCGGATGATCCAGCTAATCGAGAGCAGCAGCAAAATCCGCATGATCATCGCCGCGCCAAGGCCGACAAGACGTCCGGTGCGCTGCTGATGCTCGGGAAGTTTGTTGGTAATAATCGAGATAAAGATGATGTTGTCGATGCCAAGAACAACTTCGAGTACGGTCAGCGTCGCCAGAGCGATCCAGATCTCCGGGTTTGTTAACCAGTCCAAGTCTGCTGATCCTTTCAGTTCACAGCAACATCAGGCAAACGACAACATCGGAATCATAGCCAAACGATGTATCGCACAACGAACTTCATCCCCGGGTTCAAATCGCTCCTGCATGAATATCGGCGCGAAGATAGTCAGAACAATCTGAACTGAGTCCTCCCGGTTGTTTTCTGGTTTTCTACTCACCCAGCGACCGTGGATGGGTGAAATCGTCGGTTGGCACTTGCAATATTAGTTCGGCTGCCTTATTATTAGCTTGACGTATTGATAGGTCGTCGAATAAATAGTTCGCCGAATAGATAGGCCGTCGAAAGGAAAGCAGTGACGTTTGAACCAGAACAATCAGAGATAGAGGTTTCTATCGAGTTACTTGGCCAGATCACCAAACAACTGCATCTGGCGATCATGGAGCTAGCATCCCAAACCGGCCAGTCCCTCCCGCAGGTCAAAACGATGTTTATCCTGCGTAAACATGGTCCATGCCCGGTCAGTGATGTGGCCGAATTTCTCGAAGTTTCTCCACCGACTGCGTCGGAGCATATCGACCGCCTGGTCGAAGCCGGTCTTGTAGAGCGCCGCACGAATCCTCGTGATCGCCGGCAGGTACTGGTCAGCCTGAGTCCGGCTGCCTGGGACCTGGCCAACACCTGGTTTGAGCTGCGCTGTTCCCAAATGCGATCAGTCTTGTCAGAGCTCGACCCTGAGGAACGTCAGGTGTTTCTCAGCGCCTTGTCATCGCTGGCGAGAGTCCTGGCGCATGATCCTGCGGATTTCATGCCGGTAAGTGGAACAGACTAAATCATAGAAAAGATAGATAATGGCAAATACCCACATCAGTAGCCGGGAACCGGCTAGCACGATCCAACCTGAGCGGTCCTACAACCCGTGGGTGGTTCTGCTCGTGCTCACCGGCGGCATGTTCATGATTATGCTGGACACCACCATCGTCAACGTCGCGCAACAGAAAATACGCGAAGGACTGAACGCGAACCTCACAGAGATTCAATGGGTGCTGGATGCCTATCTCTTTGCGTTCGCGGTGCTGATCCTCACCTTCGGGAGATTTGGCGATGTTTTCGGCCGCAAGCGACTCTTCGTTATGGGACTGGCCGTATTTACCGCCGCTTCAGCTCTCTGTGCGGCGTCGGCAGTAATCGGTGACGCACTTGGCATTTCGGCGTCGACAGCGCTCATTGGGGCACGGTTGCTTCAGGGAGTCGGCGGCGCGATGCTGATGCCGCAAACACTGGCTCTGATCACTGTTGCATTTCCACCTGATCGCCGCGGAGCGGCGCTTGGCATCTGGGGAGCAACAACCGCGCTAGGCGCCGTCGCTGGTCCGATTGTCGGTGGGCTTATTGCGACGAATTTCGCCTGGGAGTGGGTGTTCCTGATCAATATTCCGGTTGGCGTAGTTGCGATTGCCGCGGCACTCTATTTCATTCCGGAATCAAGTGATGCACACGCAAGCAGAAGAACCGATCTGGTCGGCATCCTTCTCTCCGGCGCTGGTATCTTCGGGATAATCTTTGCGCTGATTGAAGGCAGTAACTACGGCTGGACAAGCCCGCTGATCGTCGGTCTCTTTAGCGCCGGGGTTGTGTTTCTCGCGTTGTTCATCTACTGGGAGAGCAAGTTCGAAGCGCCTATGGTTAATCTCTCCCTCTTCAAAATCCGCAATTTCTCCATCGGGGCGAGTATCGGAACCCTGATGGCGTTTGGCATGTTCGGCATCTTCTTTCCGCTGACGATATTCCTGCAGGGAATACTCGGCTACACCCCGATTCGTGCTGGTCTGACGATGGTGCCAATGGCGATCACAATCATGATTATCGCCCCGATCACCGGCAAGCTGAGTGATCGGTTTGGCTCTCGCTGGCTTCTGATGATCGGTCTGGTGACGGCCGCAGCAGGCGTTACATTCCTTAATGTAAGTTTGTCACTCGACGCCAGCTGGCTGACGCTCTTCCCGGCGTTAGTGATGACCGGTATTGGTATGGGCCTGACATTCCCGCCAATGACGAATGCCGCAATGAAACAGGTGCCACCACGCATTTCTGGCAGCGCTTCCGGTGTCATCAACGTCACCCGCAACATCGGGCAAATTCTCGGAATCGCCGTGCTGGGATCTCTGTTACAGGGTTGGGCCTCCAGCGAGGCCAGATCTGAACTAGCCTCAATTCCCGTGGACCAGGGCGTGAAAGATCAGATAGTAGACATCGCGGCTGAGGGACGACTCGACTTGCTGGCAAACATTCTGCCCGGTGTCGAGCCAGCTTTACGAAGTGATATTGGACTCGCAGTACAACATGCTTTTCTCACCTCGATGAACTACACCATGGCTGTCGCTGCCGTGTTCTTAGTCGGTGGCGCAACGCTCGCTTTCTTCATCCGCGACGTAAAATCCGACCAGCGGGTTGATGTAACCGAGAAACAGCAAGAGGCTGTTCCGGTCGCCGACTAAACAAACGTTCATAACTTCTTTACCGGGGTGTCGTCGGGCACCCTGGTTTTTTTCATTCAAGTATCCGGCTGACTGTTGTTTTGGTATCCCGATCAACGGGTCAATCGCTCACATCTCAAATGAGAGTGATTCGACTGGCCAGGCATCGTTCGCGCCCCACTGTGCCCAGGAACCGTCATACAGCCTGAGATGAAAATCTTCGAGTGCTTGAAGAGCGACGTAGGGAAGCGAGGCGAGGGTGCCGTGCAACCCGTAGGTAATGATTTCAGCTGTTTCCTCCGGGACGACTCCGGCAGCACCTAACCTCTGATAGAGCAGATCAGGCGACACTAGCGAGGGGACCGGCCCGTCGATCAAAAATTCATTGCGTGGGAGCCAGACACTGCCTGGGATTTGACCTTTCCGCAGTCGACCGTTCCAGGTCTCCGAACGTTCATCTTGAGTTCGAGTATCGAGGATAACCAACCCAGGTTCATCCAGCCGCGCTAGGATGTCTGTCCCGTGAGCGTTGATAAACTCATTGTAAATATCGCTCATTCCGCCGTTGGGGACACTCGGCCGATCCAGCGTGATTGGATACCCTGACGCCTGCCAGGACTGAAGACCTCCATTTAAAAGACGGGCGCTGGTAAATCCCATGTACTGCAATAGCCAGATCATCCGGCTCGCGTAAGCGCCACCTGAGTTGTCATAACAGACAACCAGTGAATCCTCGGCTATCCCGGCGTTTTCGACAATGCCCGCCCGTCCACTGTTGTTCACTAACATGCCATAGACAGGATTTTGAACCTCGATCGTATCTTGCCACCAGATGTGGCTGGCGCCAGGGATATGCCCGCTTCGATACTCAGGCAGTGACGAGAGATCCAACAATCTGAGAGAAGGTGCATCGATATGATCGTACAACCAGTCAGGGCTGACAACGGTTGTACCGACTGGAAAGGCGGCGCTCCGGGATGACGACACCGGGGTAGGTGAGGCGGCGTCGTATCCGCACCCAGGCAACATTGCGAACCCGATTGTTGCCGCCAGGAACTGCCGGCGATTCAGACGGCGAGAAATCATGCTCTGCAATCAACACATCCTGAACGAATACACCCATAGTTGAAGATTATAGTAGGCATCCTCCAACCTGCACGTTGCAAGAATCTGATAGCGAAGTAATGGCGATCTTGTCACAGATTCAAAGAGATGAAACCTCAACCGCAACGCATCTAACTCCAACCACATAGATCAATATAGATCAGCACTTTAGACAAACAGTGGAAACAACGTCTTTGACAAGATGCATTCGCCGTATCCGGCGATACAGCGATTCGCCTCGAAATCAACAATCATAGCGGTGTTATTGCGATATGGAGCGCCAGCCAAAAAACAATCTGAAGAATTTCAGCTAGATTTCAGCCTCGTTTCAGACAATGCTTAAGTAGCAAGTAGATACTCACGAATGTAGAAGGATCGAGAGTGGTGCCGGCAGTTTTACAAACACCATCGGATGTGCGTCGAAATTGAGCCGGCAGTGAACGCACACAAAGTCATATAGGAATAGTTGTTCATGACAGAACAGAATCGATTTTCAACAGCAGCTGTGGCGATTATCATCGTCGTTGCGCTCATGATCGGCACTCTTGGCGGTGCAATTGCCGGAGGCGGAGCAGCGTTTATCCTCAGCAGAGACAACGATGCAAAAGTTGAGACGACTGCCGAACCACAAGTCCAGCAAACTTCCACACAAGCGGTGAGCCCGGCAGTAGCCCAGGAAGCCCCTGAGGCAACCGAAGCTCCTGAAGAGTCGGCTGCGCCGGACGTGCCGCCAGTCGTCACCGAAGAGTCGGACCCGGCTGCTACTGAAAGCACCACCGCCGATATCGTTGAGCAGGTGGCTCCAGCGGTAGTGACCGTTCTCAACAAGCAGGAATTCCAGGGTTTTAGTGGAGATAGCACTGATCCACAGACCGCAGGAACCGGCACAGGATTCATCATCAACAGTGATGGCTACATTGTCACGAATAACCATGTCGTTGAAGGTAGCCAGGCCCTTGAGGTGATCTTCCAGAATGGCGATACTGCCGCTGCAGAATTGATCGGTACCGACCCGCTGACTGACCTCGCGGTTATCAAAGTCAATGTTGCTGTCCCTGGCGTTGTCCAGCTGGGCAACTCAGATGAACTGCGACCAGGTGAGACAGTTATCGCCATCGGCAGTGCGCTTGGCGATTACACCAACACGGTTACTCAGGGCGTGGTTTCAGGTCTTGGACGTCAGTTGTCCGAACTGGACAATATGATTCAGCACGATGCCCCGATCAACCCGGGCAACTCAGGTGGACCACTACTGAACGTTCGTGGTGAAGTCATCGGTGTCAACACCGCCGTCGTCAGAAATGCCGGAAATGGCATCTCAGCCGAAGGACTTGGTTTCTCGATTCCGAGCAACACCGTCACCTTGATCGTCGGTCAGCTTATAGAGAATGGCAAAGTGCTCCGGCCATACCTGGGCATTCGTTACCAGACAGTGACACCGCAGAATCACCAGTCACTTGGTGTTGATATCGAGCATGGCGCATATGTCTCCGAGATTCCGACCGGAGGCCCGGTAGACGGCAGCGGAATCCAGGTTGAAGATGTGATCACCAAGATGGGCGGCGTCGCTATCGACCAGAACAACTCACTCTCGACGACGCTCTTCAAGTTCCAGTCAGGCGAGACGATTGATGTCGAGATCTTCCGGCAGTCAACCGGCGAGACGTTGACATTCCAGGTCACGCTTGGCACTCGACCAGACAACCTCTAGGCAGTAGACATCAGGGCGGGGTAGCTAGCGAAACCCAATTCAAATCCCGCCCTAAATCCTCTTCCTTCCCTAACCAATCGCCCCCGGCTTGCTACAAGCCGGGGGCGACGTTTATCTCGCTATTCGCTGTGAGCTGTCGAAGAGATCGATGCTAGCGGGTTACTCCAGTTCCCAAGACACCTCTACATTGACTGTAACGATTAATTCGCCAGCCACCAACGGCGGTGCGCCAGCTTCAGACTCCGCAAAATCCTGATCTACCGTCCGCGAAGCCGGAGCTGGAGTAAATGAGTACTCGCTAATCGTGACGACCTGACCGAGGCTGGCGTTCGCCAGACTTGCCAGTTCCTCCGCTTTTTCACGGGCATTTTGAACAGCCAGTTCCCGGGCTTCGGACACGGCGGCACTCGTATCATCGACTGTAAAGGTGATGCCTTGCACGACATTCGCGCCTGCGTCGACAGATGCCGCCACGACATCAGCGGTATTGTCTATTTCACGAACTTTGATATTCAACGTGTTGTTGACAGTGTAGCCGATAAGGTTGCGATCCTCGCTTTCCCAGTCATACTCCGGCCAGATCGAAAAGTTGCTGGTTTGAATATCGTTCTCAGCGACCCCCAGAGCGGTGACCGCAGCGATGATATTCTCGACCGTCTCATTCGAGTTCGCAAGAGCGACGTCAAGATCCGGATCTCTCACCTCAACGCCAACGGTTATCAACCCGGTGTCCGGCTCAACCGGCACCTGCCCATGGCCGGACACGTTTACTGTTCGAATAGTTGGCTCATCCTGAGCGGACGTACCGCCTGAACTCAGGCTTCCGACAACCACCGCAATCCCTGCGGCAAACACCACAAATCCTGTGAGGACAGCGGCCGTTGTCAGGACACGTTTTCGATCTATCATGGTGTATACCCTTTCTCTGGTCACCAGAATATCCTGTGGAGCAGGATCAACTTCATCTTATAGGGGTAGACGTTAGGAACGCCTGGATCGTTCCAACCGGGGAAGAATTACGACGAACCCAAGCAGGCTGACAAAGACGAATACCAGCCCTACTTCGGCGATGCGAAAGTAACGCGTGCGGCTATCTCCCTGATCGTCAGCCTGCGGTACCGTCTCTGTTTCCGCAGTCGAATCATATGCGGCAGTATTCTGTCCTTCATCACCGAACGAATCGCTTTCCTCAACAGTAGTCTGAGAGGTAGCGAGTGCGGTACCTGAATCAGCGGTAGCGCCTTCAACGTTTGCCGGCGTCGATATTGGGGGCGCAAGGCTCTCCGAGGAATCCCCAGCAGCTGATTCTTCCTCTGACTCTGCAGACAACATCTCAGTAGCTTGCTCATCAGCGCCGTCGCTGGCGGAATCCTCGGACTCCGCCGCAGCCGCATCGCTGTCAGTGGCGACGCTGGAGCGCTCAATCGCGGCATTCACCGGCAAGGCATTATCAGCGTCAGAGTTGTTGGTGAAGTTATTCGTCAACAGGTCCGCGCCCAGGACAAAGACGAATATGACAGCTGCAACTGCGGCCGCGGCGCGCAGCGTGCCGATATGCCGGATGTAGAACGGGGCTGGATCCCGGAGAACGGTTATCTCCTGACGAAGGTCTTCGACGATATCCTGAGTCAGATAGAACGATCGGGGAACTTCAATCAAGGGCAGCGTTCTTAACGCACCGACGATGGATTCCAGGTCGGCAAGCGCCTGCTGGCAATCACTGCAACCTTGTAGATGCTGCTCTATCTCGCGTCGTTCAGCGTCAGAGAGACTATCCCGCTCGTCAATATAGACAGAGAGCCGTTCATCACTGATATGATCGGTTGGCGTTCCCAATCCGTTTCGTTGGTCGTTCCAATCTGCGTCATTCAACGCAGCATCTCTCCTTCAATCCATCTACAGCCCTGTGGCAAGAACCCTGAACGTAATGCCTGACTCCGATCTCTCAGCTAATCCCCTCCGCGTTACGTATTAGACGAACCTGATCCCGGGAGAGTTCCCGGCTCATCATCCATCTCGAGAATAATGGTCCTCAGCCGCGCCCGCCCTCGATGGATCCGAGATTTCACTGTGCCGACGGCTACTCCTGTGATCTCGGCAATTTCTTCGTAGCTGTAGTTATGCACATCACTAAGGATGATCACCAGTCGCTGATCAGGCGGCAGCTGGCCGATTGCAGCTTCGATCTGGAGACCGAGCGCATCCCGTTCCGTAAACTCCGTAGGTGTTTCGGATGGATCCTCCGGTTGCCAGCTTGACTCCTCTGCATCGGTGAGCGCATCAAGCGAGTCGGCAGGCCGCCTCGCCTGCGACCGGAGCACGTCTCGGGCGCGGTTTGCGGCAATCGTCATCAACCACGATCGAAATCCGTGTCCATCGGGATTGCGGAAGCTATCCAGCGCATTGTAAGCGCGGATAAAGGTGTCCTGAGTCACATCGTCGGCGAGGTCTGGCGAACGCATATAACGGAAAGCCACGTTATAGACAGGCTGCCGGTAGCGGCTGACCAGCTCGTTGAATGCGTCAAGATCTTCCAGGCGGGCACGGTTGATCAGGACGCCATCTGGTTCGATCTCAAGATCTTCAGCTTGATTTGCACCACGGAAACGCCGGAGGACAAAGAGAAAAATCCTGGCCGCCTATCTTCAGCTCAGTTTCACCGTTTCGTCACCACATGCATTATATTGTCCGCTCTCCATTGCCGAGGCTCAATCAAGAAAGACTTCCGGAAAGATTCTCCCGGAAGTCTCTATGAAACGCAGCTGAGCGAGTTGGTCTTGCGAACATTTCTTTGTCAGACGGCGCTCACCTGTCTATTGTGGCTACATGCATCCTGCCTCGATATCGATTCGGTCATCGTTTCCTAGCGATCCGGCCGAATGAACGATGTCCGCATCAATTCTGAATCCTCCGGTTGCCGAGCCTTGCAGATCAACACTCAGAACGGTCCAGACCACATTCCCATTGTTTTCACCGGCAAAGTTACCCAGCGACGTTACGCCATTCAGTAGAACATTGTTCAAGGAGGTTGTCCCAGGCGCCGAGCTATCAAAGATTCGGATTCGCAACACATTCATCGTAGCCGGAGAGCAGAACGCCATTGCTGCCAGGCTGCCATACACCAGATCCGGATTTGTACCTGTCGTCGATACCAGCATATCGGTATTGGAGTCGTACTCCATGGAAATCGGTGTGGAAGCTGGCGGAGTTGGCCAGGAAAACGCCTGATTTACCGTAGACAAAGTTGAGCCGCCATCAAATGGTGTTCGTGTTCCGAGAAAGATCTCCGGATTGACCATTACCTCGTTGAAATCCCACCATGTTCCTAATGCACGCGTTGAATAGGGGACGAGTGGGATATCTCCTTCAATGACACAGTTGGCAACAGGATCCAGTGCCTGAATAACGTCGGACGTTCCCGTTATCTGGAAGTCATCAACAAGGAATCCGTCTGTCAGGTCAGTGACGATATCGTAGTCGATCGTTGCTGTCTCATCTTCGAAGCAAACATGGAAGGAGTTCAGCCAGTACACCCCCTGCATTCTGCTGAAGTGCGCCATGCCTCCGGCCCCGGTTTGCTGCGTGCCGTCCGGATCTGCGCCGAAGATGAACTCGTCGACGTATAGATCAACGATCGCGCC